>DAOQRI010000001.1:0-21911 GCA_035355475.1 Rhodoferax sp.
CGCGACTTACTCCCGGTGAATGGAGATATTTTCAAATGGGTGTTGCAGGAACCATCCCTTGCACCGTCGTCCGTGCTAATGCACCGTCGCGTTTTGGAGGAAATTGGTGGGTTCAACGAAGGGTTGCGCACGGCGGAAGATTTGGACTATCACCTGCGCATTGCGGCGCGCTTTAGGATCGGCATTGTCGAACAAGCTTTGGTACGCACGTTGGTCGGTAATGGTGGGCTATCCAGCCTGCCTCAGACCTATGAGGACCACTTGCAAGTTGTCCAGAACGCGGTCGATAGGTGTGACCAGCAGATCTCAGAGCGAGACAAGCGACGTGCCTTGGCGCTAGCGAATGCTCGCTGCGCCCGTGGAATGATCTTGTCGGGGCGGACGACTCTCGCATGGAAATATTTTCGCGAAGCCTGGCGTCTTGAGCCCAGTCTATTGCAACGTTTCAAACTTCTGCGATTGGCGACACTACTTGCTCGACGTGAAGTGGCCAAGTACCGAACAAATCAACGGGCATGAATCATTTCAATGCAACAACATGAATCTACTTGAGCACATAGCCTCTGAACGCTCGCCATCCCGCGCGCTATTGGCCAAGCTTTGGCGACGGTATGCCTTGCGTGCACTTTCCGCAAGTGACAATCATGTCGGCCTGCAAAAACTCTACGCTTTGCCTGATCCTTGGGATATGCGATCCGCACGTGAGCAATCGCGGTTCCTTCAAACCAATGCGCTGATCGAGGGGTTGTTGGGTAGACCCGGAAGTGTGCTGGAGATCGGATGTGGCGAGGGTCATCAAAGCATTCATCTAATGTCTCTATGTGACCGACTTGACGGCATTGATGTCAGCGAGCGAGCCGTGGAAAGGGCCCGCATGCGAGCACCTTTAGGTCGTTTTGGGCAAGGCGAAGTGTCGACCCTACCGTGGCTTCAGCCAGCGGGCATGCGTTACGATTTGGTGATCGCCTGCGAAGTGCTGTACTACATGAGTGACATCGATGCGACGTTGCACGCAATGTCTCAGAAGGGACATGCTTGCCTGGTCACGTTCTTTGGCCCATCGGCTAGATTGGTAGCACCGCATCTAGTAAATCTACCGGGCTTGCAACGCGGCTGGATTTATCACGACCCATATGCTTGGTTATGGGCATTCTGGCGTCCTTGAGTGTCAGCAGCGCGACTCCTCGCTTAGCCTATTTAGATGGTTGGCGCGGGTTGGCCATTCTTTTTGTGCTGCAGTCCCACTTTTTACCGTCGTCAACATTCGAAACCGGCCAGTTGGGGGTAGACATTTTCTTCAGCTTATCCGGATTGCTGATGAGTAGAGTTCTCTTTGTTGAAAGGCAAGCGTTGAGTGTTTTTTACCGACGCAGAATAGCCAGAGTCGTTCCCACTTTTTTGCTATTTGTAGCTCTGGTGTACGGCGCGGCGGCCTTTACGGGTGCGCATTGGAACTGGGGAGAACTTGTCGCCACGCTGCTCTTTGTGCGAACCTATCTGCCAAGTGATCCCGATATCTGGCACACCGGTCTGCCGATTGGGCATTTATGGTCACTCAACGTGGAGGAACAGGGCTATATGTTTTTCAGCTTTCTTAGACTGCCTTCATGGCTGAGAGGAAGAGAGGCCTGGCTGTTGTCGTTCGTTGCAGCGTTGACGATGTGGATGTTCTATCACTTCACCCATGCCCCACAAACGCACAGCAGCTCGTTCGAAATTCGAACTGAAGTGGCGGGCTCTTTCTTGCTGGTATCCGCTGCCTATCAACTTTTACTGCCGAACATACGACCGTGGTTGCACGTGACACCATGGATGCCGTTGGTGGCATTGACGACGGCCAGCGTCGGCTATCTTCCCAACTCACATTGGTGGGTCGGAGCATTACTTTCGCCGCTCGGGTTGGCCTTCACAGTCAATCATTTGAATGAGGGCCCAAGGTGGTTTCGAAATTTACTGGCATGTGCCCCATTGCGAATGTTAGGGCTATGGTCCTACTCGATCTATTTGTGGCAGCAGCCTTTTTTCGAGCACAAGGCGGATATGCCAACCGGCGTTGCGTGCATTGGCGCATTGGCCACCGGTTTGACTTCTTACTACTGCTGGGAGAGGCCTTGGCGCAGGAAAATCAATGGTCGTGATTGGTCACCTTTGGGTGGCCGCTGATGTAAAAGAAATCGTTGCGATGCAGTTTTGCCCACCTGTGAGCGCTGTAAAGGAGAGCCACGATTCGACATAACGCTGAGTTCAATGACAGCCGATCACGGGTTGAGACCTGGGATTGGCGACAGGATCTACTTAGACCGACGGCTGATCAACGAGAGCAAAGCAGCGCTTCATCTGGTTGAATTGACTGTCCTTAGCCTATTTTTGCCACGCAACCAATCCAAATAAGTGTGGGCCTTCATAATGAAAGCCCTGCGTCGCCTCAAATAGGCGGATTTTGGTTGTTTCGTGGAGCTACAAATGGACGAAGTTTTGAGTCTACGGCGAATGCTGACAAGCAGATATTCGACCATAGTTTGCGCTCTTGCGCTTGTAGTTCTGCCGGCCTGTGAAGCAGGTGGCGAAGGAAATGCAGTATCGACAGTGCCATCCGACCAATTCAGTTCCATACCTTTAAGATCCGGATACCGCTTCTCACAATTGGGCTCACCGCGATTGCTCATATCAGATGCAGCCACGTTGACGCGCTTGCGCACGGGCCTAAAACGGGGGGATGCATCAGCAGTGCGTTTTCAAGCAATGGTCGATGCACAAATGCAGGGCGCTGAAATCTATGGTTTTCAGCCTTGGTTCGCTGCTTTGCTTGGGCAGCTGACCGGCAACGAGACCTACTGTCAATATGCCGTGCAGCAAACTGAACGTTTTGTTCTGAGCGAGGAGGTACTTATTAGTGCCGGCGAGAGGGCGACAGTGGCCAATGACAGCTATCTGGAAGTCGGCCCCTTAATCGGAAATCTATCCCTGGTTTATGACTGGTGTCGGCCACAGATGAAGACAGAGCAACGTGCACGCTGGAGCGGATACGCCAATCAAGCAGTTTGGAATGTTTGGAATTACAGACTGGCTCGCTGGGGAAGTCAAAGCTACCCATGGACCGGTTGGTCAATTGACAACCCCTCGAACAACTACTATTACTCTTTCCTGCGTGCCACCATGATGTTGGGCTTGGCCACCCATGGCGAAAATATAGAAGCTGAAGCTTGGCTGAGTAAGTTTCGCAGCGAAAAGGTGGATGGGGAGTTGGTGCCCATATTCAAACGTGACCTAGCGGGCGGTGGCTCGCGTGAAGGCACCGGTTACGGCACTGCTATGAAGGGCTTGTTCGATCTTTACTTTTGGTGGAAAACTTCCACCGGGGAGAACATCGCCGACTTGACCCCACATGCATTGGATTCACTCGACAAATTTCCGCATGACATCGCTCCTACGCTCGATCGACTTGCACCCACAGGTGATCACGCGCGCGACTCAAGCGCGGCACTATTTGATTATCACCGCGAGTACATGATGATTCTGGCGCAGCTCTATCCAAGCGATGCCATGTCAGGGATCATCAAAACACTTTTAGGGCAGTCGTCTGTACCCAAGATGGTCAACGGCTTCGAGCTATGGCTTGACTTCGTCTACGACCTTGAAGGCATCAAATCCCAGCCTTTGACGCGATTGCCAAGTGCTCGATGGAGCAGCGGAACCGGCCAATTTTCGATGCGCAGCGCATGGCTACCCGACGCAACATACGCCAATTTCATATGCGGCCCATATACGGAAAGCCATGCACATCGCGACCAAGGTAGCTTTGTATTTTTCAAGGGTGACTGGCTCGCCTACGACGCCAACATCGACTCCCACTCAGGTCTACTGCAGGATGAGTCGGCACACAACCTAGTCCGTTTTGAAATGAACGGCCAACCAGTACAACAAGTTCCGGGAAAGAGCTGCATTATGTCCGCCGTTTCCGATCGCAGTGAGTACAGTTACGCACGTGCTGTTGTGACGCCCATGTACGAAGGCAAGCAGTCCTCTGGTGTAGTCAAAGTCGAGCGGGATTTTGTCTTTCTTAAACCCGCAACCTTAGTCATAGTCGATCGTGTGCAAACCAGTGGATTGGGTGTCCGTCGCATTTGGTCACTGAACCTGCCCGCGCTTCCCAGCACCAGTGGTGATCGCCTTGGCATGACTACTTCAGCAGGGCACCGCCTCAATGTTACCCGCCTGGCCCCAGTAGGTTTGCCATGGCGGGTCACTGAGTGGCCAGCGTTTTCACGGGACCTGCAGGGCGGTTACAGAGCAGATGCGGTGGATGCCGATGGTGACAATTCACTTTTTCTACATGTGCTTGGTGCAGACGGGGCTTTCATCGAGGCCGTGAGATCAGACTCTGCCGAACAGACCGGTGTCGCCGTAACCCTAGCCGATGGCCGCGTTGTGACGCTGCGCTTTCATGATGATGGTCGGGGCGGCAGCATAGAGATTCGAGATGCTGCTGGCAATACCAACCTTACAAATGCCCTCCCGCTCACAATCCATCCCCCGCCACGTTTTGCTAACTGAACTCGTAGCTCACATTGCCACGGTTAGCCTTCGTTTGCCAGATCGAGTTGCATCAATTCTTTCGACAAATTTAATGTCGACAAGCATGGTATTACCTATTCGAGCTTGCATGGATTTTATCAGCTGGGCACACTGCTGCTGAGTTAAAGGGGCGTCTGAAACCAAGCTGAGTTGCAGCGCATCCATCGCCGTCTGCACTACCTGCCACTGCTTTACGGCCGGCCATTCATGCATGACATTAACGAAATACTCACCGGGAATGTGTCGCCCGTCAGGTGTTTTTAAGAGATCGAGTACCCTGCCATCTATTGTGGCCAACAACGGTAGCCCGCGGCCACAGCTGCATTTCCGATCGACATAGCTTGCAACGTCGCCATTCAGGTAACGCACCAGCGGCATTCCATAATTGTGAAAGTCCGTGATCGCGACCGCACCTGACTTACCGCTAGCGACAGGCCTACCATGGGCATCCAAGGTCTCCAGCAGCAAATGGTCCGCACAGACATGCAAACCCTCAAAGTGAGAGCATTCCGCCGCCATCAACATCACTTCGCGCGAGCCGTACGTATTGAACGCCTTGCAGCCAAAAGCCTCTTCGATGACGACTCGTTCGGCCTGATGCAAGGCTTCAGCGCCCGTCAGTACGCCTCGCAAGCCCTGCATTCGAACGCCAGTATCCAGCATGCGACGCGCAAGCAATGCAAGCGGCGCTACATAGCCAACCACGGCCACGGGACGGTATCGCTGTATAGCGTCGATTCGCGCATCGATATTGGCGTCGCTCATATTCAGCGCATCAAAGAATTTGCGATTGAATGCTGCATGATAGAGGCGATCTTTGAGTCCCCCGAGGCCGCTCTCACGCATGCCGGTACCCCAGACATATGCGGTGCGCGCACCCAGCGTAGCACCACCCCAGCCGTAACTACGCCACATTACGGCCGTACGGCGCGCATATGCCTCCATTGTGTATTCGCATCTAAACGGTTCGCCTGTAGAGCCACCGGTGACCTTCGCCAAAGTATGGCCGCGCCAGGGCCGAGCTACCATGGCAGCGTAATTCGCTGTAATTTGAGCCTTGCTAAGCGTCGGGTACTGTGCCAATTCAGACAGCGCCTGCAGTTCGCCACGACGGCAACCAGCCGCTCGCCAATGCTCCTGCAAGAATGGCACATGGTCCCAGCAATACGTCAACAAGGCGTTAAGTTTGGCCAACTGCAGTTTGGCCAACATGGACTCATCCAACCATTGGCCGTCACGGTACTCGGCGATATGGCGCAAAGTACCACGCCGCTTCAGCACCTCATAGGCTGGAAAAAAGCCGTATCGAAACACTTTTTCATACATCAATGGTCCCTCAAATTGGTTAGGTGCACCAAGGCCGCACTCAGCAGTATTCCTACGCAATCCCGACAAACTAAGCGCCCACGCGCGCCAATAAGGTACGGTTCATCACTTAATTGTCAGAAAGAAAGGAATGCATCCATAAGTCCATCGAATATTACTATAGTCGTCGCTAAAGCAATTCAAGCTGACTACTAAGGCTTTGTGAACAAGTAGGGACAAAACGCAGTTGCCGCCTGAGAGTGCAATACTGGAGTTGGTATCCAAGGAAGTTGGAATTGCATCAGGAACACTACAACGCTGGAGAGATGACATTGCGTCCATGCCCGCCCGAGGGCGGGCATGGACTGCGTCAGCGAGATTGCAGGCTGTGATGACCACGGCAGCTCAGTCAGAGGTGGATAAAAGGGCCTGGTGCCGCGCACAAGGAATCTATCCCGCTGCCCCAAGATAGACAGGCTTTTCGATCGGCTGCAATGAAGGTGGGATACAGCAAGTTGGCGGCGTCTTTACCGCGCCAGCCTGACCGCGTCAGCTGACGAACTGCAGCCCCTTGCGAACGACGCGTCCGGCAAACTCAATCGATCGGTACAGCGCTACCCTGAGGCTCGGGCGCCAAATCTCGATGCCGATCAACTCGCATCCGCGATTGGCAAGCCGTTGCTTGTAAGTCGATGCACCGCGCAGGAAGTCGTAGGCATCAATGCCCCGCTCGGCCAGGGTCTTCATGAGCAAAAGATGGGCCAAGTTCCCTGGACTCTTCAGAGGCGCTGTTGGGCCGAACTGCACCCCCGACTGGTAAAAATCGAACTTCTTTCCGGTGATGAATCCATACAGCACCGCGACCGGCGTTGACCCGACCGACAGTTGGGCCAGCAGGCCCCGGCCGGTCGGCAGCCATTGCCGAACCAGGCTGCGATGAAACTCGAGGAAGCGCGGTGCCGCGAATACGCCGACGTCTCCGTCGGCTATCCAGCGCTCTTGGTGCAGTCGCACCAAGTCGTCGAAGGCATGCTCGGCATGGTCCGCACTCACTAGCTCTAAAGCGGCCCCGGCACGTTTCCCTTCGCGCATCAGTCGGCGGGCTTGCTGGCGACGATTCGGCGACAAACGCTCCAGATAGGCCTCGAAGCCCCCCGTTAAATCGGCGATTAAACACTGCCCTCGCTGGTGGGCCCGAATCCGGTGCGGAGCGCTCCGGGGATTCAGCAGGGGCGTGTCCTCGGGAAGGTCTTGAAACTGCAGATGATGCCAATCTATCTGATCGATGGCGCGCCAGATGGCATCCATGCAGGCCGCCTCCTCTCTGGGAACGATGAGCACATTCAGATAGTCGGCACAGGATTCCTCAAACTCGGCCTCTCCGGTCGACATCAAGCAAAGGCGCCGCAGCGCCAAGGGTCCGCACCTTGTTAGGCAGGTGTACAGGGGCAGCGCGCCGATCATTCGGTCGGTACACCACACCGTGATAATGCGCAATTCCGCAGTGTCGAAAGAGGCTGAGTAGGCAGTCCACCAGGTTTGCAGCCAAGCGAAATCGAGCGCCGCGGACGCCGTCGGGCTGGCCGCATAGAGTTCATCCCATGCGCACCGCATCGCCTGCCATTCCGTGTCGCACATCGTCACACGGCAGCTGAAAACTTCATCGGCAGAGGCAGCGGCGTTGAGTGCTGGCAAGGCGTGGCTCAGCACCGCAAGGGGTCCGTCGCGTCGAGCCTTGGTCTTGCTTGAACATAGCACCAGTGCTTAAAGATGGTGAGATAGGCGATCCTGCCCACCGGCTCGAAATCGACATTTGCGATGCCCTTCGCCGACGCCGTATTCAAAACGTTCACTTCGCCAATCAATTCGGTAACCGCCTCAAGAGCGAGCACCTGGCGAATGGCAATCAGCAAGGCCGCGTAGAGACCCCGGCCCCGATGAGATGGCAAAGTGCAGAAATTAAACAGAAAAGCCCGCCCCGCGGCTTCAGGCAGCCGGACCGGACCCACACAACGCTCGTGATACATCACCCAGCCAAAGCTGACAAGCTTGCCGTCAACCTGCCAGGCAAAGAATTCATCGCCGTGGGTCAAGCGTGGGGCCACAAGACCACTCGGCTCGCCGGCGCCGACCATGGCGGCTTCGATCAAAGCGAGTTGTCTCGCATCGCCGCTGGCCTGCGTGGTGCGAGTCAGCGTAAAGCCGTCCGGGCAAACCAGGTCGCCCGCGCTGCAGGGGATGCGCATGACCTCCATTTGGGTGCGGCGAACAATCAGACGAAGGGCGGCGCGCATGACCTGCTGGATTCGATCAATATTCATGACGCTGACATTCTATCTCGCGCTACTGGGCGCGGCTCAAACAAGAGTCATGGGACTTGGATGTCTGTAGCCCGGGGAACTGGCTGTCGGCTTCCAGCCCACTGCCGACCTAGAACGGCATATCCCCAACATCAATATTTATTGGCTTGAATGGCGTTGTGACGGTGCTATCCAGGCACGCTGCCTGCTGTTTCTTCTTCGCGTAGCCGTCCACAACCAGATCCCTCAAGTCATCTAGGACCGCATATAAAGCCAATGCTTGTGCGGCGGTCCATTGCGTCGGCAACTGCCTTATGGTGAAAATTACCTTCAATCAGACTTCATGAAGGCTGTCATAGGACAGCGAACAGCACTTGGCACCCATCAAAAGAGTCAACCATTACGGTATAGGCCATTTGATGTAGTCTGTAAATGTAATTAGCTCATAGTGTCGAGGCTCAAGCGCAATCCGCTTCCCATTGATCGGCACCGACGAAATTGACGACACAATGCGCCGCAGCCTGGCGGCCAGATCCTCGGTAGGACAAACCCAAGCAATCCGTCCGTACTCCCCTTTGGCAATCGCCTGCAAATACTGACTCAGAATGTTTTCATAACGCTTGGTCGTCTTGATCGTCCGTTCCACTTCCACGGCCACCACCCGCATCTGCAGATCAAGTACGATGGCATCGGGCCGGTTTGCCCCCGCTTGGGATGCCCCAAGGCGGGCACCAGGAGTCCAGTTTTTCCAGCCTGCACGCTCAGCTTGAACCCGCAGCAGTTGGATATCCGATTCATGTTGTAGCGTAGACAACTTGACCTTGGACGGTTCAAAGGTGGGACGCTTCTCAAAGGGTTCGTCTGCATCAAACGCGAAGGCCAAGCCATGGGCCGTAATGCCCACAATCCTCTGGGTCGACTTCTTGAAGATGGTGATGTCGGCGGAAGCCAAATAGCCATCGCGCTCCATCTTGGCCAGTGTTTGGTACACGCCTTGCCGCGCCGTCAGGCCCATGATCTTTCCCAAGACTTCCGGGGTGGACCAAATCTCATCGCGTAACCAACGCAGCACGGTTCTTCGCTTTTCCTGCACCCGTGCATTGCGCCCTTCCGGGGGGAGCAATCCGGTATAGACCGCGCTCATATGAGCGATGCCTCCACTGGCCCCGCAGTAAGTGGTATTCCGCTTTCTGCGTCTGCATACACGGGTGGAAAACCATCCGTGAGGTGTTTCAATGGGTTGACCCTGACGATTTTGGACTCACCACCCACAATCAATGCCGCAGTTAACGGTGGCATTTTCTTGAAGGTATTGGGGTGAATAGTGGGTGCCTCTGCTCCCCGCCATTGACCCGGTGACCGATCTCCATCGTACTCCTTGTCAGTTGACCCAATGAACACGGATTTCGTGCAGGTTTCCAATGCTGCCCACTGCGCGGTTTCATCATTCTGGCTCTGAAAAATTAGCTTCAATTTGCAGTTGTCCAAAATGGCACCGCGCACCATTTTTTCATCCATGCCTCTGCATGCAGACAAGTCACCCATGGACTGAAACAGCAGCATGGCATGACCGCCAAAGTCCTGAATCATGCCAAGCGCATCAGCCGCCGGTACACTGAGTAAGTGCTTGAATTCATCCAGCACCACGCAGATGTGACGCAGATCTTTTTCAAATCGTGGCCGCTGATAAATCTGCATCAAAACTCGGACCAACAACATACGTTGCGCCATCTTGACCGCAGGGTCCAGAGGATCCCCCATGACATAGACCATGCCCCCATTGGCAAACGGAGACACCAGGTCAAAACCATTGACTGCTGAAATCGAAGGCAATGCTCCCAGCTCACTCAGGAATCCCCAGAACACTTTGGTCTGGCCAATGGATTCATCGGCAAGCGCCGCACGAATCATGTCAGGCAGCGCACGCGCATTGTTTGCCTCGGCAAGTTCCGCGGTTCTTGCTGCGGCATTGCGATCGTCGAGGCGGTACACCCGGTCCATCTCGCCCGTATCCGCGAGATCGAAGCCGGCGGTAAACATCATGGCGATTTGGCGAGCATCCAATCCGTCAAACAAACTGATTTGCGGTGGTGCGTCATAGCGCAGATCAATGAGCTGAAACGGCAAACTGTGGCGTTCGCAATAGCTTGCAAGAGCCCTGGACATCTTGGAGTCTCGCTTGGGATCGAAGATGAATACACCATCCCCAGCTGACGCGAACTGCGGCGCAAGCATTTGAACACTGACGCCCTTCCCCGCCCTTGTCGCTGCCGGAATTACTTTATTCAAACGTGCATGCTGAGCATCAAGATACACCGGCCGCTTGCGTTCATCGAGCCCAAAGAAAAACTTTTGCTTAGACACGAAAGTACCTTTCCGGGTCATAGCTATCGACCACCTTGAGTTTTGCGTTGGGATTGGCCATCGTCACGGAAGGCTTTTCAATGAGCGGAATAAGCAAGTAGTAGACGATTGCGCTAACAAACAGACCTACCATGCCACCGAAGCCCACCGCCACAATTTGAGTACTCAACGACTCAATGCCTTTGGCCACTGAGTCGAGCGTCCAGCTCAAAGCGAAGTATGCAGCCCATGTGAGCACAGCGGATCCCAAAACAGCAAGAGCCGGATAGAGCAATAAAGCTCTTGCAAGGTCCCGTGTCAATTGGCTCATCAGCGGAAATTCTGGCTTGGTAAATCGCTTCAAGCGCCAGCCGACGATGATCCCGATGACTCCAAGAAATACTATTGCCATCCACTCCTGGGATGTGAATTGCACTATGGCTTCATAAAACCAAATCAATTTGGGTCGAATGAAGTGCTCTAGATTTGATTGGGTATTGAACATGACTTATGATAGTTTTATTGTATTAATATATTTATTATAATAGCTTGCAGCTATTTCGTCAACGATTGCAGTCAACGACAACTATCGCCAGCGTTGGTCGAGCCCGCAGCACACGCGTAGCGGAACGGGCGCGATGCAAGTCCGTTCAGGACGCAGTACCCTCGGCCGCACCGGCCCTAGCCGGTCGAGTCGAGGGCTGGGGGAGCCGCCAGTCAGAAAAACGCCCACGTTTTTCAGGGCGCCCACGCCCGGTGACTGGTGGGGGCAAAGCCCCGACCGTCGCAGGCCCGTAGGGGCGAGCGACTCCCAGCTTGTAGGTGAGGCGTCCAGCCTCAGTCGTGCGGCAGCGCGACCCAGCCAAGAAGCCCGACCCGGGAGGGTTCGGGTGCCGTCGGCGCGGCCCAGCAAGCTGGGAGTCGCGCGCCACAAGGTGCGAACGACGGGCGCTGCGCACAACTGTGCGCCAAAGGGGAAACCGCCCTCGCGGTTAGGGATTGCTTGCCCGCGCGTCCAGCGTGGGTGCGGACTGCAAGCCGCACAATCCCGGCCCCTCCTGCATCGGCTCCGAGCCTCGCTCGGTGACGGTGCTCGTTGACAGCGGTCGGTGACACGCCTTTCACGAAGGCGACAACGAGGCCGGTCAACCCAGCACATCAACTTGCAGCCCATTGGGTGCAAGTTGAGAGAAGGGCCATGGTTGTGCCATGGCATGGAATGCAGGTGTGCCCTACTGTGCCGGCTCAAGGCAGCCGTGCAGAATGAAATCGGATGCCTTAGCTGCTTGGCTGGTGGCGGTGAAGATTGCCTGCTTGTCGGACTTTAAAACCTTTATCCAAGAATCAAGGTAGCTTGCGTGGGCTTCGATGGTGGCATCAGCAATTCCCAATTGACCCACCGTAAATGCGGCCCCCAACTCGGCGACCAGTTCTTCGAAGGCATACGCATCGTCACCGAATCGTTTGCCGAATTGCCGATTGAGGCGGCTTTCATGACCCGTCCAATGGGTCAGTTCATGCAGTGCGGTCGCGTAGTAGTTTTCTGGAGTGGTGAATCGCTCACGATTTGGCAAACAAATTTGATCTTTGGTTGGCGCGTAGAACGCAGCGTCAAAGCCGTAGTGAATTTCTGCACCGCTGCTGGTCAAGATTTGTTCGGCTTCATGGATTGGGTTGAATTCCGGTGTGGCCTCGGGAGTGGTTAAGTCGGCTGGTAGTCCATCAATTTGGGCCATGTTGAACAGCCAGAATGGTTTGCACAGAAAGAACGATGCGCAACTTTCCTGGTCGTCTTCTGGGCTTTCAACTTTGTTTTGAATTTTGGAATAGTAGACGCACATGACGGACTTTTCAGCTTTTCGAACCTGTGCACCCATGGTTTCGGCTTGCTTGTAGGTCAGCCACAGATTGGATGCATAGTGGCGCTCGGCAGCCTCGGCCCACAGCAATAAGACATTGATGCCGCGGTACACGTCATGGGTTCGGGCATTGCGTGGTATTCCACCGCCTGCGCTACGGGTCCACCGTGGTCCGGTTGCAGTGATGCCCGCCTCCATGATTGAAATGATTTTATCGGTGACGGTTTTTCGGATGTCCATTGGCGGCCCCTTTGAGTTTTGAGGGGCTTGCCACTTTGGTTACCCTCTCGCTCGGCTCTGGCGTCCTCCCTGGGGAGCGGAGTGGGGAAAAGTCCCCGCTGGCGGGGATGTGGGGTGGATGCGTTTGGACATGGGAAAGCGGACTTATCTAGCCCGCTGTCTGTCACCCCCACCAAGTCCCCGGCATAACTGTTCGGGCGCTTGCTGGGGGTGTCGGGCTAGATGTCTTGATTTGGAATTGGAGGACCAGCGTCCCGAAACTGGTGTGACACCAAGCGAAACGACTGGCGCGATAGTTTTTAGCTGGGCCGATATGACGGCGCCGTTGGCGCGGTCATTGCGCAGGGGGAGCCAAGCGGCGGGGGTGTCTGACTAGACGCCCCCTTAAGTTTGAAAAATATAGTCAAAGTACACGAAGTGATTTTCATTGTTCCAACAGACCAAATTCACATCGTGAATGGTACGGTCGCATTGCTGGGCAGTTCCCGAATCTAATTGTTTTCACTCACAACATCGACAAGATTTTGGTTCGCAATTTTCCGGGCCTGTCGTTGTTTCGCCCGCTTGACCGCAGCAGCATGTTCGTCACGCAGCAGAAACTCGATTCCCGATACGATGCTGAAAAACCCTAAGTGGTCAAGAATTTTCAATTTAATGCGACCACTGATTTCGGCTTTGTTACGACGAAAGTCAGAAAGAGTGGATGATGGTATGCCCAGATAGGAGGCAAGCTCTTTGTCCTCCACAAACCCAGCAGATCTCTTGAGCGACTCTAGCGCCTCAAGCCACTTGATTGAGCCGGTATTTGAGTCAATAAACTCATCTCCAAATGACTCAATTCGACTATCGGAGTCCACGATTCGAATCGCTTCACGTAGATCACGAATTCCCGACAACGCAAGAATTTTAAATTTAACTAGATCGGGTAACTGCTCCCCTCCAGCCTCGACGATTTGCAACTTTAGATCATCCTCGGCAATGCCAAGTTCAGCAGCAAGAGTGTCGTAACCGCTGAATTGTCCGGTGACGAGCATCCGTTCCACTGCGTTTCGATATTTCACACTCGACATTTCTCATTTCCCAATAAAATAACAGGATAATCCGGAACGGGTTTCCGGTTTGGATATTCCGTGTTAAGATTCCTAAAAATTCCGATCCGGTAGGCCGGAACGGAAAAGCAAAACATAGTATATGCATTTATCGTTGATCGTTTTACTTGAAGCATTCGGAAGCATGAAAAAACAAGAGTTTGAAAAACCGGCTGTCACCGTTCGGGCCGTTGAGGCATGGGTCACGCGAGGACACGTTCCCACCGTCAAGGCAGATCGCTACAGAACGGTCAACGGTTCAGTTCTGGTCGCTCAAGCTGGCCCTACTTCACTAAAAATCAGAGCCAAAGCAACTGTTCTTCAGGCCAACGCACTGCAGAAAAGTAAAGTATGAGCATCAAGGTAATGTCTTATGTGTGGGATGGATACCCTGGGTCAGGTAGTGAACTTTTGGCGATGCTTGCGATGGCCGACTGGTGCGATGACAAAGGGGGCAGTCTTTACCCGTCCATGAAGGCTGTATGGACTTCACCCGCTTCCGTAGACATATTTCAACTTCCAGTTCGAAGTTGCTCGAATGCCAGCGGGCTCAGTTGGTCTAGGTGACTGTGCCTGCGGACTCGATTGTAAAAACCCTCGATGTAGTCAAACACGTCTGACTTGGCGTCCTGCCTGGTAGCGTAGATGTGGCGCTTGATTCGCTCTTTCTTCAGACTGCTGAAGAACGATTCTGCAACCGCATTGTCCCAACAGTTTCCCCGGCGACTCATACTGGGCACGAGCTGGTTGTCCTTGCACCAACGATTGAAGTCATCACTGCCAAACTGGCTGCCTTGGTCAGAGTGAATCATCACAGGGGCTGTAGGCCTTCTGCGCCATACCGCCATCATCATGGCATCGAGTACCAATTCCGTGGCCATGGTGGAGTTCATTGACCAGCCCACGACTGAGCGCGAGTACAGGTCAATCACCACGGTCAAGTACAACCAACCCTCATGGGTGCGTATGTAGGTGATGTCAGTGACCCAGACTTGGTCAGGGTGCTCCACTGTGAATTCGCGCTGCAATCGGTTGGGCGCGGTGGTTGCGGGCATCCCGACTCTGAAGCGCGGGCGCTTGTAGCCACGCACCGAGCTCAGTTGAGCCTGGCGCATAAGGCGAGCGATGCGCTTTTCTCCGCACAGCACGCCATCTTCACGCAAATCACAATGCACGCGCGGACTGCCGTAGATACTCTGGCTTTCTTCAAAGGATTGTTTTATCTTCAGTAGCAGAGACTCATCGGCCAGCGTGCGCTTTGACTTTGGTTGCTTCTTCCATGCGTAATAGCCACTGCGTTGAACCCGCAGAACCCGGCACATGCTGTGCAAGCGAAATTGGCTTTTATGCTCGGCCATGAATGCGTACTTCACCCTGACAGCTTGGCAAAGTACGTGGCGGCCTTTTTTAAGATGTCACGCTCCTCGTTGGCCCTTTTAAGTTCTGCCTTGAGTCGCGTGACCTCCGCCTTGAGGGACGCGTTTTCCCCACTACCAACGCCAGGCTGGTCTTTGGCAAGGCGTACCCACAGGTACAGACTTTTGTCAGACATGCCCAGTCGCTTGGCCACATCCACAACCCCGTGACCACGCTCGGTCACTTGCTTAACCGCCTCAGCTTTAAATTCCGCCGGGTATCTGACTCTCTTCATGACTAACTCTCCAGTTCAATTTCGACCTTAACAGGTGTCTATTGAAGCGGGTGAAGTCCAGTAGGTGACAAGATTCGCTTGGGAGAGAAGCAAGCACGCCGCATCATTCAGTCTCTTGAAAGAGCTGGTTATTTAACGGTAACTGGAAATGCTCATGGTGGAGCACCTGGTTCAACAAAGCAGTTTCGATTGAACGTCGAAAGGCTAAAGGCCATGGCTGAAAAAAAGTCGCGCTCCACTACCGCAAATGTCACCCCTCCCGCCAAGGGGATCGGTACGCCTCCCATGGAGTTGGGTAACGCCTCCCGACCAGCGGATGAGACCACTCCCACTCATGGGAGCCAAACCGCCATAGAACCACCAATAAGAACCACCAAGGTAAATACAGTGCGCGCGCTCGACTCATTTGTGTTGCCTGACTGGATTAACAAGAAACACTGGGATGCATGGCACTCATCTGACAACCGCAAAAACGTGACAGATGAACAAAAGCTAATCGCCGTTGACAAACTTGATCAATGGCGCTTGGATGGGATCGACTTTGCAAGTGCACTGGAAAACGCAGCGGTCGCCGGATGGAAGGGCCTTTTCAAGCCTGACGCCCGCGAAACAGCCACCAACAAGGGCAATACGCACAAATTTGCAGGAGCGGTCGCTGCAATCTGGGGCAACTCCAACAGCAACGAAGGGACGATCAATGTTTAAACCGATCTCAATATCGATACCCACTGTTGAAAAATTGGGGCAGCCGCAGTCACTGGTTGTTGTCAACAATGTTTTCAAGGTGTTTCATGGCGATTACGGCAATCTGTTTTTGATGAAATTCGCAACTGGTCAACTTGCAGGTGCAAGCGAAGTTGATGCTGTAGGTCAGTCGATCGAAGGTCAAGATAAAGGAGTTTTAAGCGCCCGCCAGATTTGGGCGCATGCGCTGCGTGGCTTTGACGCGGCGACAGTGAAAGCGGCACTGACGCAATGCAGGATGCGCTACCCAGATTTTCCACCCAACTTACCTCAGTTCCTAGCGATTTGTGCAGCTAACAAACCGCGCGAAGTTTTCAAGCCAGAAGTGCCAGCAATCGGCATGGACCAAACACTGCGCAGCAAATACGCAGCTCAGGCCCGTGAAATCAATGCCAGGCACTCACAGCAAGCCACGCATAGCCGCCTCAGCACGCCAGCGTCGGCATCTGGCCTGGACGCCCTCAAGCAAGCCATCGCGAACGCTGTGTCAAATGCTGGAGGAGATGAAGTGTTGGAGTTAATGCGATTGGACTTCCTGCTAGCGCCGCAGCAGATAACGCCGCATGATCGCCTTACAAGCCCATAAATGGGTTAGTTAATACATGGACCTCACCGACAACGAAATCGACAACATCTGTGATGGATATGTCCAAAGCGCGGCCAAAGTCCGTTTCTTACGCTCCATGGGCTTGGTGGTGCGCAGAAAGCCCAACGGCCGCCCGCTGGTTAACCGTGCGCACTACGACGCGGTAACGGGTTGCGCAGCCGCAATCGCCGGCGCAAAATCTGATAGTCAACCGGTCTGGGGAGTCCATTAAATGAAACGCAACCGTGAGAGTGCCAAGGGTTTACTGCCTCTCATGGAAGCTCGCCCCTGGGCTGACGGCAAGACCGTCACATACCGCTACCACCCTATTGGGGCAAAGCCAATCCCGCTTGGCACTGATCGTCTGGCCGCCATCCGCAAGGTGCTAGATCTGCTTGGAAACAACAAGGATCAGGGCACATTGAAATGGATCTGGGAGAGCTACACCGACGAGGAAACGCCATCGCCCAGGTGGAAAAAACTGGTCGACAGCACACGCGCAGACTACCGGCAGGCCTGGAAAGAGATCGTGAAGACGTTCGGCCAGATGCAGGCCAGTCGCATCGACGCAACAATGGTGGCAAGGTATGTGCACATCGAGCGGGCCAATTCCCCCAAGCGCGCCAACACCGAGAAGGCCGTCCTGTCGAACCTCTTTGGTCACGGAATTAAATTGGGGGTGTGCACCGTAAACTCAACAATCGGGGTTGAGCCGCACCAGTTGGAGGCCAGGACTGAAGCACCCAACGAAGAGCTTCTGTCTAGGTACCTCACGTGGCTAGCAAAACAGACTATGCAGCGCCAAATTGTGGGCATGGCCGCGGAGTACGCCAGCTTGGCTGGCAACCGCAAATGCGAGTTCCTGCAGCTCACTTGGCCCCAAGTGGATCGCCAGGCCGGGGTAATCAGAACCATCCGCGCCAAGCAGAGGGGAAAGAAGCGCGAACAGATCGTGGAAGTGGTGAGCATCAGCCCGGCCCTCGATGCTCTTCTCGCGCGCCTCGAGGCAATCCGTGAGCGCGATTGCCTGTACGTGTTCTCAACCAGGGACAACAACCACTACACCGACCGCGGATTCAAGACCCTGTGGCAACGCTGTGTTCTGGAGGCAATCAAGCAGAACGTGTTGACCCAGGACACAAGGTTCACGTTCCATGACCTGCGCGCGTTCTATGCCACCAAGCATAAGAAAGTCACTGGTGCTCTGCCCGATCTGCACAAAAACAAAGAGACAACGGCCAGGGTTTACGATCGTTCGACCGAAGTCTTTAGGTCTTCGAACTGAGCACCATTTCCCACGGTGGGAAATTTTGACGGTCGAGAAAGCAAAAAACCCGGTAAGAACCGGGCTAAGTGCTTGATTTATATGGGGTGGCTGATGGGGCTCGAACCCACGACAACAGGAATCACAATCCTGAAAAATATGTATTTGCCATTGTTGAACGGCGTAGGTACAATCAATACAAATCAATAGCTTACGAGCATAATACTGGTTAAGCAAACAGCTACTGTGTTGATTGATATTCCCCTAAATAGGGCAAATGTGGCTACACAGTGGCTACACGGGATTGGAGAGCACGATGGCACGACCGAAAAAGGATGCGGCAATAGACCTGAGTGAAGCGCAGGAACTGACCGCCGGGCTGATAGAGCGGCTGACCTGCCGCACCGACATCAAGGCACAGGCATTCTTGCGTGACACCAAAGCGCCGGGGCTGCGGGTGCGCGTCACCAACACCGGTACCAAGTCGTTCGTGTTTGAAGCCAAGCTGAACCGCCAGACCATTCGCCGCACCATAGGTGATGTGAGGGCTTGGACAATTGAAGCTGCCCGGACTGAGGCAAACCGTCTGCGCGTGAGTCTTGACGCTGGCACAGACCCGCGTGAGGTAGAGCGTGACAAACAGGCCGCCGCCGTCGAAAAGAAAGCGACCGCCGCCGCACAGGTTGAAGCCGCCAAAGTTGCAGCTCTGACTGTGGGTGAGGTCTGGACAGACTACATTGAAAAACGCCGCCCATTCTGGGGCGACCTTCACTACCGAGACCATTTGGACAAGGTAAAGGCTGGTGGTTTGCCGTCTGGCCGCCGCGGTGGTGGCAAGAAGCTGACCAAGCCGGGACCGTTGGCAACATTGATGCCGATGCCGTTGAAAGACCTGACGCAACCCGCTATTGAGGCTTGGGCAGCGAGCGAGGGCAAAACCCGCCCAGCATCCGCACGGCTTGCATGGCGTCTGCTGACCGTGTTTCTGACGTGGTGCGGGGAGCAACCAGAATACGCAAGCCTGATACCGACAAAGAACCCAGCCAAAACAAAGAAGGCCCGGGAATCACTGGGCAAGGCTGGAACCAAGAAAGACGTTCTGCAAAAGGGGCAACTGAACGCATGGTTTGGGGCTGTGCAAAAGCTGCCGAACCCCGTTATCTCTGCCTGCCTTCAAGTCTTGCTACTCACGGGTGCCCGGCTAAACGAAGTGATTGACATGCGCTGGGAGGATGTGAACACCAAGTGGAAAGGCATCAACATCAATGACAAAGTGGAAGGGAACAGGGAAATTCCGCTTACCCCCTATGTCGAACACTTGCTGTCCGCCCTGCCCCGTCGCAATGAATGGGTTTTCTCCAGCGTGCGAGTTCTGAAAATGGACGACCATAACGTCAAGCGCCGTGAATCAAAAGCCACTAAGCGAGGCCAGAGCGCACCCGTAGGCGAAGTGCAAGAAACGAGTAAGACTGGCCGGATTGCAGAGCCGAACATTGCGCACACCCGGGCGTGCAAAACTGTTGGACTTGAGGGGCTTACCTTGCATGGCCTGCGCCGGTCGTTCAAAAGTTTGACCGAATGGCTAGAGGTGCCTGTGGGTGTGGTGGCGCAGATTCAGGGGCACAAACCCAGCGCCACGGCTGAAAAGCATTACACCGTGCGACCGCTGGAACTGCTTGCGCTGCACCATGGCCGCATAGAGGCTTGGATTTTGGAACAGGCCGGGATTGTGTTTGATGCCAAGGCCGCACCGGGTAAATTGCACGCAGTGCGAAACAGTACGATATAAGATACTATTATGGAATTACGCATATACACCGATACGCTGAACAGGCAACCGTTGACGCAATGGCTTGGAGAACTGAAAGACATTCGTGCACGTGCACAGATACGGGCACGGCTGTCGCGTGTGGGGGCAGGCAACCTTGGCGACTGCAAGCCGCTGCGCGATGGAGTGCAAGAGTTGCGGATTGACTACGGGCCGGGCTATCGCGTGTATCTGAGCAGACAGGGGCCGGTGATGGTGTTGCTGCTGTGTGGCAGTGACAAGGGCGACCAAGGCAAGGCCATCAATCAAGCCATTGAATTTTTGAACGACTGGAAGCAAAGGGGCAAACCATGAACGCACCACGAGACGCAAGCTATGACGATTACATGGGTGAATCTCTGAAAGACCCAGCGGAAGCCGCCGCCTATATCGAGGCCGTGATGGAGCTAGACGACCCGTCTGCGCTGCTGGTAGCACTTCGCCACGTTGCCAAAGCCCACGGAATGGCAGAGGTAGCGCGTCGCGCCGATGTAGGCGACAAGACGCTGTTCAAAGCCTTGAGTACCGACGGCAACCCGACACTTTCCACGGTTCACAAAGTGCTTCACGCAGTGGGTTTGCGCTTGAGCGTTGTTCCTGAGCACGCTTGACCATGAAACGCATGTTTAACCCACCACACCCCGGTTTGACGCTGCGTGTTGAATGGCCGCGCTGCAATCTCGCCTGAAATGGCCCTGCGTATCGAAGCATGGCTAGGCGTGGAACGTGGCGGAGAAGCCCGGCAATGGCTGGCAGAGCAAAGCGCCTATGACGTTTGGCAGGCAGCACAGCGATTCAAAACCGCGCCCATGCATGTTCAACCCGCACCAGTGATGGTCGCATGAAATTCCGCGACGTGCTGGCGCGGTTTATCCAGCACAAACAGGCGGGGCTGGCTAGTGTTACGACCACTGCCAGCCCCTGACCACCAACAAAGATAGGACTTTGAAAATGGCTACTGGAAATGTAATCGACACTAACGCAGTGAAACAAGCGGCTGAAGTGTTCGAGGAAATTGCTACATCCGCAGCATCTATAGACAGGCTTTGCTTCAATATGTCATACGCGGACCATGACAATATTGACGCACTCCACTCAACAATCGACATCATGCGGACGTTGGTGCGCCGCATTGGGTGGCTGGGTGACCTTGGGTGTGAGAAATTGAAATGCGGCCCGGGTCCGGTTAATGGGGATGCAGAACACTGGATGATGAGTCCTGTGTATGTCGCCGAACTGATTTCTGCGGAGGTGGCCCATGGTTGATATCACAAAGAATGAGTGGTTCAAAACCGCACAAGAGCCGTTTACCGACATTGCCTTCATGCTGATTGAGTTGAACAGGCGCAAGCTGCTACCGGATGACATGCGACAGGCCATTTTTAAGCACGCAGAAAACAGCACTGAAACCCTACCGAGGTCGATTGCGGCAATTGCTTCAACACTTGCGGGGGCGGTGGCTGGTGATGTTGGAGCCGACAAGGGAGAGATTGAAGGTGTTTCGTGGGGCATAGCAGGTCTAGCCGAGCAAGCGCACGGATGGAATGAACTCGCCGGTTGGTTTCGACCTGAAGCAATTGCGAGTCAATCGGCTTAGAGCAGGTTTGCCCCAGCTAGACCCGCCTCGAAACCGGGTTGAAAAGCCAGTCCTCCCCTGGCCTGCTGGGGCTCCTTGATGGGAGTGGCACGGGAGGTGCACGATGAAAACGCTAACACTGCCTGCTGACACGCAATATGTGAAATTTGATGAACTTGCGCACTTGATTGCCTACGCAATGTATCCACTCAAGAATGATGATTCACCGGGCGATGGACTGAATTACGGATTTGCACTTGTAAGCCTGGAAGCCGAGCTACAACAGGCATTTGAATCGGGGGCATTGCCAGTCAAAGACCATTTGACCTATGGTCCGCATGTCGGCCACTGTCGTTTGGAAGATACCTGGGTTCGAGTTGCGGACCTACAGGTTTATTTGGTAGACCGCCTATTGTTTGAATCGGATTCCACTCCTTCCGATAAAAGCGAACATGCAAACACCGCAAAGCTTGAACCCGAGGTAGCGGCCAGCATTGGCCCTGCACCGTTGACGACTAACGAGATTGCCAACTGCTTTGCTGGTTTGCGGGGATGGGATGTAACTCGATGGAA
>DAOQRI010000002.1:0-21233 GCA_035355475.1 Rhodoferax sp.
CAGCGCGGCGTACCACTTGTAGTCAAACAGGCGGGCTTCCTGCTCCAGCGCATGGTCGGGCCATCGGATGTGCACGCCGCCCGGCGGCATCTGGAAATCGGTAGGGATCTTGATGTCCACCCGCTCGGGGTCGATCATGGCCGTGGCGCTCGATTCCACGATTTCCTGGATGGTCTTCATGCCGGCCCACACGCCCGAGAAGCGGCTCATGGCAAAGGCGTGGATGCCCAGGTCCAGAATCTCCTGAACATTCGCCGGAAAGAACACCGGCGTGCCGCAGGCCTTGAAGATGTGGTCGCTCTGGTGGGCCGCCGTGGAACTCTTGGAAATGTGATCATCCCCTGCCACCGCAATCACGCCACCCCAGGGCGTGGTGCCTGCCATATTGGCGTGCTTGAACACGTCGGAGCATCGGTCCACGCCGGGCCCCTTGCCGTACCAGATACCGAACACGCCATCGTACTTGTTGGACCCCGGGGGCGCAAAACCGAGTTGCTGTGTGCCCCAGATGGCAGTGGCAGCCAGTTCCTCATTCACCCCGGGCTGGAACACGACGTGATGGGCCTTCAAGAACTTCTCAGCCTTTTGCAGGGACTGGTCATATGTACCCAATGGCGAACCACGGTAGCCGCTGATGAAGCCCGCCGTGTTCTTGCCCGCACGCTGGTCCCGAAGGCGCTGCAGCATGGGCAGCTTCACCAGGGCTTGCACCCCGCTCATAAAGGCGTGGCCGTAGTCCAGCGCGTACTTGTCGTCCAGGGTGACGGTTTGGAGCGCCTTGAGAACGTGATCGGGCAAAGGGGCATTCATGGTGCGCGTCTCCGGTGCAAACAGTTGCGGGAGCGCGTCACTATGATTTCAATAGCGCACCACCCATATTCCAAGAGGGCTAAGCCCGATATTTATTAGCGCGCCAGCACTTGGCGAATGGTGGCACCGAGCTCTTCAGCCACGAACTTGGCGATGTAGGCGTCAGCACCCACGCTCTTCACATGGCCTTCGTTGGCCGTGCCAGTGAGTGACGAGTGGATGATCACCGGAATACCCTTGAAGCGCCCGTCCTGCTTGATATTGCGGGTAAGCGTAAAGCCGTCCATCACCGGCATTTCCAGGTCGGTCAGCACCAGGGCGACCTTGTCCTGGACTGTCTTGCCCTCGGCCTCGGCCTTGGCTCGAATGGAATCCAGCATGTCCCAGGCTTCCTTGCCAGTCTTGGTCATGACATAGGGCACGCCCATGGCCTTGAGCCCCTGCTCGATCATCATGCGGGCAACGGCAGAGTCATCGGCGGCCAGCACCACGGTTCCCGGTGGAATCTTGACCGCGCCCACTGCCTGCTCATCCACTTCCGACGCATGCTCATGCGGCATCACGTCACGCAGAATCTGCTCCACATCCAGCACCTGGGCCAGGCGGGTGTTCTCTGCACTCCCGTCCAACCGGGCAATGCTGGTGACCAGCCCGCCGCCGCTGTGTTCGGCCGACAGCACATGCTTCCACTCCAGCCGCACAATTTCATTAACCTCTTCCACCGCAAACGCCTGCGTGGTACGAGCAAATTCGGTCACCAACAAGATGCCAAGTCCTTGTTTCGGGGTGCAGCCCACTACCGCGGGCAGGTTGATGACGGTGATCATCTGACCGCGGATATTGGCCACGCCCATCACGGTGGGAGGCATGTTGACCATGGCAGTAATCTCGGGCATGACCAGGATCTCACGCACCTTGAACACGTTGATGCCAAAAAGTTCGCGCCGCGTCGTGCCAGGCGCCTCGCCCAAGCGGAACAGCAGCAATTCAAACATGCTGTTGGCAGCCAGGTTGGTGCGCTCGTCGATGTCCCGCATGGATGTGTTCATGGCTAGTTCCGCGAAAAAGGGTTTGAAACGAATATACCGATCATAGTAACGTTATCTGGCCTGTTTTGGCCACAAAACCCACATCTGAAGCGGCTGGCGCAGCCGCCCGGCCAACTCGCCGGCCTGCGGCCCACCGCCCACAAAGTAGTCGGCGCGCACGGCACCGGTAATGGCAATGCCCGTATCCTGCGCCAGCACCAGCCTTTGCAGGTTGGTCTGCACACCATTGGAGGCCAGCCAGACCGGCGTACCGTAGGGAATGCTGCCAGGATCCACCGCAATAGAGCGGCCCGGCGTCAGCGCGACACCCTGGGCTCCACGTGGCCCCTCCGCGTGGTCTCGCTCGGCGATAGCTTCTTCGCGGAAAAACGTCACCCGGGGGTTGGCCCAGAGCAGCTCCTGCTGGCGCTGCGGGTTTTGTACCAACCAGGCCTTGATGCCGGGCCATGATGCATCCTTGACCAGCCCTTGGTCCAAGAGCCAGCGCCCAACGCTGCGGTAAGGGTGATCATTGGTTCCCCCATACGACAGGCGAGCCCAGCGCACGCTGCCGTCGCTCTGTGTGATGCGCAGGCGCCCGGATCCTTGAATCTGCAGACTGAGCGCGTCAATCGGATCCGACACATAGGCAATGGCACGGCCCCGCAGGGCGGACTGCGCCTCAGGTCTGGTGTCCATTTCCTGCCGGGTGAACCAGGGTTTGCGCTGTGCCAATCCCACCGGTGGCTGGTACAAGGGGATGGAAAAGGCGGCGCTAGGTTGCCGGCTGGCTTCCAGAACCGGTTCAAAGTAGGCGGTCAGCAAACCCGTGGCATCGCCCTGGGTCGACTCCACCCGATAGGGCTGCAGCCGTTCCAGAATCCAGGCACGCTGCTCATCGGCGCTGCCAATGCTCAGGCGTCGAACATCAGGACACAGTGGCGCCAGCGCACCCGTGGGCCGCTCGCAGCTTTTGAGCCAGGCATTCCAGGCCTCAAACAAGCTGTCGTCGGCAAATCCCGTCAGTTCGCTCCAGTCAACCGGCACCCAGCGGCCAACACCCCGGTTCAGTGTGCCTGCAACGTCCCTGACCACCGGAGATGAAACAGAGTCGCTGGTCTGCCGCGCCACGTCTGACGACTGAGTCGGGATCGGCGGCGCGTTGCCGCAGGCCACCAGACTTGCTACGACCCCCCCCAGCCAGATCCATCGCAGCAAACGGAGCGCGGGAGCAACCTGACCTCCAAACCAACCTAACAGCCAATTTTCAGGCCGAAAAAGCCACTCAGCCCTCATAGAATATACACATAAAGCTATCTTTTTAATAGCAGATTCCCATCGCAAGCACACGACACTACAGCACCCGGTGCTGCAAGGCTGGTAACTGCGAACGCCGCTGAACCAGGCTGGCTGGGTTCAACTCGGCACACACCACGGCAGGGTCCTGCGCTTGCTGCGCCAGAACCTCGCCCCAAGGGTCGATGAGTATGGATTGACCCCAAGTCCGTCGCCCGTTGGGATGCACACCGCCTTGGGCCGCAGCGGCGACAAAACCCAGGTTCTCAATGGCCCGGGCTCGCAACAAAACCTCCCAGTGTGCCTGCCCGGTGGTGTGGGTGAAGGCACTGGGCACCAAAATCAGGTCCACGCCATCGCGCGCGTAGGCCCTGTACAACTCGGGAAAACGCAAGTCATAGCAAACGCTCAGGCCGATCTGCCAGATATGGCCGTCTTTGGAAGGCAGCGCAAAGCGGGTGGGCTGGCCACCGCGGTCCAGCACACGGGATTCGTCGTAGGCCTCAGTGCCATTGTCGAACCGGAACAGGTGAATCTTGTCGTAACGCGCCACACACTCGCCCTGCGGGTTGAAGACAAGCGAACTATTGAAAACCCGGTCGGGGCTTGAAGCCGCCAGCGGCAGCGTTCCACCCACTAGCCACACACCCAGTGCGCGGGCAGTGTCGGCCAGAAACTGCTGGATGGGACCCCTGCCAAAGGGCTCCTGAATCGCCAGTTTGTCCGCATCATGCTGGCCGATCAGGCAAAAATACTCCGGCAACACCGCCAGTTCGGCGCCTTCCTGAGCAGCCTGCTCCAGCAGCGTGCGCGCCTGCCGCAGGTTGTCCGACAACACCCCGGTGGACACCATTTGAATTGCAGCTACTTTCATGGGGTTTCCTTTGCATTCTCTGGAACGGGTGCGACTCCCGACTTGTGTGGCACCTCGGTAACCCGTGGCTCAATCCAGGTGCCATCGACCACAAACTCCTTGGTAACTGCATCCAGCAGCGGACGGCGCAGGATCAACTGGGCAAGGAAACTGCCGATGCCCCATACCGGATTGATATAGGACGCCAGCAGCGAAGCACTTCCCGCATTAAGCTCAGGGACCACCACCACCTTGATGTTCTGGGTTTCCTTGGCAATGTCGGCTTCGCCCTCCATCAGGGCAGCAGCATTGACGCCCTTCATCTGCAGGTTGTTGGTGCGGGCAATACCCTGAGCAATGGCCACGTCGCCACGCAGGAAATCAAACGCAAAGCCTTCGCTGAACACGTCCCGAAAATCCAGCAGCAGGCGCCTTGGCAGCGACTGCAGGCTCAACACGCCCAGTAGTTTGGCAATGCCGGGGTCGGCTTTGAGAAACTGCCCGTTCTCCACATTGATGTTAAAACTGCCGCCCATACTGGGGTAATCGAGCGTAATGGGGGAGCCCATCCAGGTCACCTGCCCCTCCACCTTGCCGTGGCCTTTGCGAACCACCTCTTTCATGCCAAAGCGGGTCAGCAATTCGCCCGCGTCGGCAATGTCGAGTTTGAACTTCATCGCAGTGCGCCGTCTATCCTTGATGCTGCCACCAACACCGGCGGCGGCCGTCGGGCTGGCAATGTTGAGCCAGTTGCCACTGGCGGTCAACACGGCCTCGGGCGTGGTGATGTTGAATCGGTTCAGGCGCCATTCGCGCGGCATGTCGCGCGCTGCCGACGATGCCGAGGCACCCAGATTCACCGCGTCAATTTCTATGCGCCCGAGCTTCTTACCGCGCAGCTCCAGGTCTTCAACCACAATGTCCAGAGCCGGAATGCTGGCCGGTTGCTCATCAAGCACACTTTCTACATCCTGTGCGGCACTGGGAGCTACATCCAGACGGGCCAAGCGGGCATACAGGCGACCGCCAACCGCACCAGAAGGCTGGCGGTACTCCACATAGCCATTGAGTTCAGCCGCATCCAGGTTGGTGCGCCATAGCAAGCCTTCGCGTGCGCCACCAACCACCAGGTTGTGCAATTTGCGCCCTCCAACCGTGATCTCCTGCGCCCGCATGGCCAGACTGGTCGGCAGATAGCCCATACCGACCGATGCCCCGGATGTAGCCGCGCCTGGCGCGAGATCGGCACCCGCCGCACGGGACAACACATCGGTCCATGCATCAACGTCAATGCTGCCCAGATTCACATTGGCCTGAACACCCTCAGCGGGCAAAGGAGCGATCTCGTCGCCAGCCAAGCCCACAGCAATCGAACCGCGCAAGGCGCGTGCATCCACGCCAGAAACATCGCGCACATAGGTGATGCTGACCACCTTGCCCACATCAAACTGCAACTGGTCTTGCGCGCGCAACACGCCGTCTGCGCCCGGCACCAGAGACGCCCGTACGGCGGCGGTTTCCAGACGCACCGGCAAGGCGACATCGGCCGCTTTGGCAAACGGCGCGGGAAGGGTCAGTGCCATACCCACCAGATTACTGGTGACCGACAACTCCGGCACCCCACCGCGCACGCCCAGTGTGGCGGTGTAGGCTGCTGAGCCGTTGGCATGCTGCGCCAACCGCGCGCCAAAACCCAACTCCGCCGCCTGGCGCAACCCGTCCGATGTAGCCGTGCCCTGCAATCGCAGCACCTGGGGTGGGGACGCTTTGGCCGCAACCGCGGGCGATGCGGGAGCCCACGAAGTGAGACCGCCGTCGATCCGCACATCACCACCCAGCGAGCGGGCCTGCGCGCCGACAACCGAGAAGCCGGTTTCAGAAAAATTGACAACACCGCGTGCGCGCGTCATCTTGGGCGTCTGTGGCGTGACCTGCAGGTCATTGCCCGCCAGCGTGATGGAGCCCCGTACCGTGGCCTTGTCTACTGCCGCGATGGGCAGCGCCAGTTTGAATCGGTAGTCGGCAGCGCCGCTTGCGGTTGCATGCTCCAGTGCCCTTCCCATCATGGGACCCAATGGGGAGCCATTGACCACTCCCAATACATCGGTCAACGGACCCTGCGCCTCTGCAATGACCGTTACGCTCGCTCCGGCGTAGAGGTTGTTGATGACCGCATCGGCTTTGGCGATGCGCAATCCCGGCATGGCCGCCACCGTAGCGCGCGCGCCCTTGATTTGCAGGACCGTATGGTCAATCACCAGTTCACCAGTGAGCTGCGTCAGCGCGGGCCACTGCGGGCTGTCTTTGGGCAACAAGCCCGGCGGTGCATACGCGTAAGTCACGTCATGCAAATCCGCAGAAATGCGGAAATCGCCCTGCTTGCTGGACTCAAATGGAAAATCGCGCAGATTGCCTTTCACCTTGAATTTGACATTGGACGCGGAACCCGCCGCCACCGCGTCGCGAACGTAGTCCCGCACCTCCTTGTGCATGCCCAGCGGCAAATAGCGGTACACGCGTGCACCATCCGCCCGACTGAGATGACCCTGCAGGTCGAGCAGACCAGGAGAGAGTCTGGTGCTTTGCTGCGCAGAACCATTGCCAAGCGCCGCAGCAGTATCGGTGGATGTCTGCCATTTCACTTGCACGTCGCCCTGCGCGTCGGCATTGCTGAAACGCAGGTTGGGCAGTGTCACACTGATCTTGTCCCCTTGGGTCTTCCACTGCACATCGGTACCCAAGTGGTCCATTGCAACATGGGCGTCATCAAAAATACCCGGCAGGTCGATGGCGCCGGATTGCATGGCAAGTCGCGCCTGGCCACCCGACTGGTTGAAGTCAAAGTCGATATCAGCGCCGTGAAACCCAGGGCGTGCACCGGCTTCAACTGAGCGGGCCGCGATTTCCAACTGACGGCCTTGCCCTTTAGCGGTGAAGCTGGTGGGCTTCTCCAGTGGACCCTGCCAACTCACTTGCACCTGGTCCAACAAGCCTTTGGGCGCCAACTCTGACAGGGTCTTGCGCAGCTCGTCGTCCAACGGCAACCGCCCGGCGATTTGGGCCATGGCTGCAAGGTCGAGTTTGTCGCCCACGAACTCGCCACGGGCGGGCATACGGGCATCGCTGTCAAACACCGAGACTCGCACATTGCCACCTGGCCATCGCAGGCCATCCCGTGTTTCAAACTGCAGTGCCTGCGTGGAAAACTCCATACCCGCGTCGCGCCTTCTGGCTCCCAATCGCCCGGTTACGCCATGCAGGGCCAGCGCTTCGAGCCTGGGGTTGGCTGTGAGTTTGACGTTGTCCAGCGCCAAGTCTGCTGTTGCCCCAATGGGTTCGCCACGGACCACATCAACCCAGGCGCGCACCGAACCCGACCCTTCCGCCAGCTCCACGCCCAGATCGGCGTAACGTCGCAACTGCGCAAGGTCCACCTGCGAGAAATTGGCGTACAGCTGCCCCTGCCACTCTCGCCATAAACTGGCCCGACGCGACAGCAGAGGCTGTTTGAATATCCCCGACACACTCAGGCGCGCACCCCAATGCTCGGGCGGATTGGCATCCAATCGCATGGAGTGGGTGCGGTGCTGGTTTCGAAGCACCCAATCGACCCCGGTCAGAGTCAGGGGAGGCTCCGTTCGCATCTCGTCGGTCCAGGTCACCGTGCCATCGCGGATAACCAGTTCGGGCTGGCTGAAGATCCAGTCCGCACCGGCGCCGTCCGTGCTGTCCTCGGCAGTGAGAGGCAAACCCGCAACCCACATGCGTCCATCCTGGGAGCGACGCACATCCAGCGCGGGCCGGTCTATGGTGAGCTGCTCCAGCCCCATCCCCAGAATCGAGCGCGCCGATAGCGCCGCCAGCACCGACGGCAGCTTCAGTGCTTCGCGCCCGTGGCCATCGAGCAGACGCACATCGGTCATTTCCACGGAAGGAATCAGGCCATTGGATCGGGCCACGATGGTGCCAATGCGCACTGTCGCCCCCAGTACGCGTGAGACCTGTTGCTCCAGCGCAGGACGGAACTCTTCGATTCGCGGCACAATAACGAAATGCAGCACACCCCAAACCATGACCAAGGCCAACCAGGCTGAAGCCACCAACCAAAAAGCGGCACGAATGGTAAATGCAACCGCCCGCCGTATGGGGGAGAAATTGGGGGTCAAGTCAGTCATCGATATCGGAGCACCATGTCAGGAATTATGACCCGCAATGGACACCTGGACCTGGCCGGGGACTCCCGGTTTGGTCAGCGCATTCGCAGGCGCTACGCCCAGCAACTGGACCAACTGGCGCCTGGAGCACCGAATCGACAAACGATGCAGATGCTGTATGAGGCTCTGCGAACCAGTGGTCTGGACACGGGTGGCGCATTGCGCACCGTGCGACAACTGGTGGTCGAGCGGCTGCTTTGTCTGGACTGCAACGAAGGCGCAAGCCTTGCCACCGTAACCGTGGCCATGACCGAACTGGCCGAAGTAGCCCTAGACATCGCCTGTGTCGAAGCCGCAAAGACTCTGGATCATACGCACGGCATGCCACTCACGCCTCAGGGTGGACGGGCCGATCTGTGTATCGTGGGCATGGGCAAACTGGGCGCACGGGAACTGAATGTTTCTAGCGATATTGACCTGATCTATATCTACGACCAGGATGGAGACACTGCAGGTGATGCCAATGGCCGCGGGAAAATCTCCAATCAGGAATATTTCGGCAAGATGGTTCGGGCCATATTTGCCCTGGTAGGCGACTCGACCGAGCATGGTTTTGTGTTTCGGGTCGACCTGGCTTTGCGCCCCAATGGCAACTCGGGGCCCCCCGCGGTTTCACTGGATGCGCTACAGGAGTACTTTCACGTTCAGGGGCGGGAGTGGGAGCGTTTTGCGTGGCTCAAGAGTCGCGTGGTGGCACCCACGCACGCCATAGGTTCAGCTTGCGCACAAAGCCTGAGGGGTGTGGTGGTGCCATTCGTGTTCAGGCGCTACCTGGACTACAACGTGTTCGACTCGCTTCGGGTGCTGCACCGTCAGATCCGCGACCATGCCACCAAGCGCAGTGCGGGCAAGCCCGAGCGCGCCAACGACGTCAAGTTGTCACGTGGCGGCATTCGCGAGATTGAGTTCACGGTGCAGTTGCTGCAGGTCGTGCGAGGCGGACAGTTCCCCGAGCTGCGCACCCGTCCCACGCAAAGTGCGCTACAAAAGCTGGCGATTGCCGGACTCATGCCCCAGACCACGGCGGACGCATTGTCCAAGGCCTATGTTTTTCTGCGGCAGGTCGAACACCGGATCCAATACCTGGACGACCAGCAAACCCACATCTTGCCCACTGCGGACGCGGACCTCGAATGGATTGCAAAAACCATGGGCTTTGAGGGCATTTGTCCCTTCCTGAGCGAACTCGACCGCCAGCGGGAACTGGTAGCGCAGGAATTTGATGCGCTGCTGGGCGGTGAACAAAAGGAATGCAAGGGCTGTGCAGGCGCCGCATCCACGCCGAGAATCAATGACTTTGACGAAATGCTGGCACAGCTCAGTGGACAGTTCCGCGAGCGGGTGGCCAGCTGGCGAGAACACCCCCGCGTGCTGGCTCTGCGCGAAGAATCCCGCGCCCGTCTGGTACGCCTGGTCTTGCGAACTTCCCAATGGGTTGCTGATGGCAAGGTTTCAGAAGAGTCTGCCGTTCGCATCGCCGACTGGATAGAGCCGCTGCTTCGACGCGAAAGTTACCTGGCGCTGTTGCTGGAGCGCCCGAGCGTGCATCAACGTTTGCTGCACATGCTGGGTGCGGCGCGCTGGCCTGCGCGCTACCTGCTCAAACACCCTGGCGTCATTGACGAACTGGCCGGTGGCACCCTGTTTGACGAGCGCTTTGACCCGGCAGATTTTGAGCGTGAACTGGAGCGCCGTCGTGAAGCCCTCAAGAGCAGCGGTGAAGACGATGACGAGTCGCTGCTGAACCTGCTGCGCCGGGCTCACCATGCCGAGGTGTTCCGCACCCTGGCTCGCGACATTGAAGGCCGTCTGACGGTGGAGCAGGTCGCAGACGACCTGAGCGCATTGGCGGAAGCCGTGCTACGCACCACGACCCGCTGGTGCTGGGACCGGTTGAAAAATCGCCATCGCCCGGACTGTCACTTTGGCGTGGTCGCCTACGGCAAGCTGGGTGGCAAGGAACTGGGTTACGGCAGTGACCTGGACATCGTGTTTGTTTATGACGATGAGGACGAGCGCGCGGGCGAGGTCTACGGTGCGCTGGTACGCAAACTCATCAACTGGCTCACGGTGAAGACCGGTGAGGGTGACTTGTATGAGATTGACACCGCTCTGCGTCCCAACGGCAATTCGGGCATGCTGGTGACCAGCTTTACAGCGTATTCCAATTACCAACAACAGCGGGGCAGCAACACCGCATGGACCTGGGAGCACCAGGCCATGACAAGGGCTCGGTGTGTACTGGGCGATGCGGCCTTGCACGCACGCTTTGACGCGGTGCGGGAAGCCGTTATCAGCGCCGAACGCGACAGCGCAGGATTGCGTGAAGAGATTGGCAGCATGCGCGAGAAGGTACGCGCGGCCCATTCCGTGCGGGGAGAGAAGTTTGACGTCAAGCACAGCCCTGGTGGCATGGTGGATGTGGAGTTTGCAGTGCAATTCCTGGTGCTGTCACAAGGATCGCGCCATCCCGAACTGCTGGCAAATGTCGGAAATATCGCCCTGCTGCAGCGCGCTCAAGCCTGTGGCCTATTGCCCGCTCCGGTGGGTGAGGACGCAGCGCAGGCATACCGCACATTGCGCCAGATCCAGCACCGCGCGCGCCTGAATGAGGAGCCGACTCAGGTTGATCTGACCGCCATTGAGCCCGAGCGCTCGGCCGGTTTGGCTTTGTGGGCCAGTGTTTTCAACCCGGCTCCTGCGCCCGGATCTTCTTGAGCAGGGCCGTAGTCGAGTAGCCCTGTACAAAGGGCAGTGCAAGCGCGTGGCCGCCCCATGATTCCACCAACGCCGTCTCCGGCAAGGTGGGCATGTCGTAGTCCCCACCCTTGACCAGAATATCCGGTCGAATTTCAGAAATCAGCTGAACCGGCGTGTCTTCGTCGAACCAGGTCACCAGGCTCACCGCCTGCTGACTGGCCATCACCACGGCACGGTCGATGTCCTTGTTCAGGGGCCGATCGTCGCCCTTGCCCAACCGCCGAACCGACGCATCCGTATTCAACGCCACGATCAGGCTGCCTCCCAGCGCGCGCGCCTGCGCCAGGTACACGACATGGCCCCGGTGCAAAACATCGAACACACCGTTGGTGAACACCCAGGGCTTTGGTAATTGCGCCAGTCGCAAGGGCACTTCGTCGCGGGCGCAAATTTTGTCCAAAAAGGAAGGGGGCGGGTGTTCGACGTGCATGCCTGCAATGCTAGCAGGGCCAGTCAACGCTCAAGACTGGCACTAATCTGCCGATTTCACCATGCATAATCATTCAACCATGCATCTGATTCCGATAAGCAGCGAGTCCATTCGCCTACACCAGCCCCTGCCTTTTCCATTGATGGACAAGAATGGCGTGTTGTTGGCGAAGCGCTCGTTTGTCATTGATTCCCGGGAGGATCTGGCCGCGATGGAGCAGCGCGGTGACGGCCTTTTCATTGACGTTGCCGACTCGGAAGCCCACCACCGTGCCTATGTCGAGCGTTTGCACGGTTTGGTGCGCGACGGCAAATCGCTGGGCGAAATTGCCAGCGCCAAAATCACCGGTGACTTGATGGGTGGGCGTGGCACACAGGACGATGAGCGCCCTGACTGGCTGGACCTGCAGGTGCAAGCCAATGCTATTTTGAGAGACTCTCAGGCGGTCCAATTCATGGATCGCCTTGAGCGGTTGACCAGCCAACTGGATAAATTCTCACGGCGCAACCCGGACGGGACCCTGTTTGCCCTGGTGCATCTGTCAGCAACCGAAGTGCAGATGTACAGCGCGACCCATGCGATGCTGGTCAGCGTGATGTGCGGTGTGGCAGCGCGCGAAGTGCTCAAGTGGCCCGCCGAGCAGGAAAGACTGTTGTGCAAAGCGGCTTTGACCATGAACCTTGGCATGACAGCTTTGCAGGACCAGTTGACCAAGCAAGCCGAGGCGCCGACACCGGCCCAGCGCAAGGCCATCGATGTCCATGCAACCCGGTCCGCAGACATGCTGGTAGGTTTGGGGGTCACGGATGCCCATTGGCTCGATGCTGTACGCGAGCACCACACCCAGGTTCCTGGCCCACTGCAAAGCCGCTCAACGGCTCAGCAAATTGCACGGTTGATTCAGCGTGCGGATATGTTTGCAGCCCGCTTGGCGCCCAGGGCTGGTCGCGCGCCCATTTCACCCGCAGCGGCAATGCAAGCGTGCTATTTTGATGAAAACCGGCAGGTCGACGAAGCCGGAGCGGCGCTGATCAAGGCCGTTGGCATTTACCAACCCGGCTCATTCGTCCGGCTGGCGACCGACGAAGTCGCCATTGTCGTGAAGCGAGGTTTCAACACCAGTGCTCCCCGGGTAGCGGTCCTGATCAGCCGCAGCGGCATGCCCACCATGGAGCCAACGATGCGCGACACCAGCACCCGGGATTACCGGGTGGTGGCCAGCGTGCCGCACCGCGACGTCAAAGTCCAGGTCAATCTGGAGCGCCTGCTGCCGCTCACCTCCACACCTGCGTCCGACCGACCCTGGTAATGCCCGTGCGCGCCCGATAGCGGCGCGGCTCGTTCATTAAGGTCACCTTGCCCCTCGCGGCAAGACGAATAACCCTGATTAAAAAAAGGTCAAAAACCGCTCGAATCGATAAATTACTAAACAGTCGCAAAATTACCGATAAGTTTAATTTATTGATTTCCATCTTGAAAACCATTTTGCACTGCCAGAACGACTGCCTCGACGATTCGGCAAAGGCCCCCATCGGGAGGCCGTCGTGAAAGTCGCCATCATCGGTTCCGGCATTTCCGGATTGGGCGCAGCCCACGCACTGCGCGGGCAAGCAGACATCACCCTGTTCGAAGCAGGCGACTATTTCGGCGGGCACACGCACACGGTTGATCTGACGCTGACAAGTCCTGCGGGGCCGGTCACGCATGGCGTGGACACCGGCTTTCTGGTGTTCAACGAGCGCACCTATCCCAACTTGATCAAATTGTTCAGCGACCTTCAGGTGACCACTGAACGCTCGGACATGTCGTTTTCGGTACAGGTGCCCGGCACTCAGGGGCGCGTACCTCTGGAGTGGAGTGGCTCATCGCTGAACACTGTGTTCTCCCAGCGGCGCAATTTGCTGAACCCACGCTTTCTGCGCATGCTGCGTGATGTGACCCGATTCAACCGGTTGGCGACCGACATTGCCAAGCGCGGTGCCGAGGCCGAGCTGATGCAACCATTGGCCGGCTTTCTGGACCAGCATGGTCTTTCTGCCGAGTTCAGGGACTGGTATTTCCTGCCCATGCTGGGTTGTATCTGGAGTTGCCCAACCGACCAGATGCTGCAGTTTCCCGTGGCCACCATGATCCGGTTTTGCCACAACCATGGCCTGCTGCAAATCACCGATCGACCCCAGTGGTGGACCGTCGTGGGTGGTGCCCGCCACTATGTGGACAAAATCACCGCGTCCATTGCAGACAAACGCCTGAACACGCCAGTCACCCAGGTCACCCGCAATGCCCAGGGTGTTACGGTTCACACGCATGGTCAGTCCGAAGCCTTTGACAAAGTGATCCTGGCCACCCACTCGGACCAGTCTTTGGCCATGCTGGGTGATGCCAGCCGCGCGGAGCGCGAAACACTGGGCGCCATCCGCTACCAGGCCAACCGTGCGGTGCTGCACACCGACACCTCGGTCCTGCCGCGCCACCGGCGTGCCTGGGCCGCCTGGAACTACCAGCGCTCGGCCAACGCACGCCAGGACGCAGCACAGGTCTGCCTGCACTACCTGATCAATATGCTGCAACCGGTGCCATTCACCCAACCTGTGGTGGTGTCGCTGAACCCGGTTGTAGAAATTGCACCCTCCAAGATACACGCCAGTTTCGACTACGCGCACCCGGTATTTGATGTGGCAGCCATTCGCGCCCAACGCCAGGTGGATTCCCTGCAGGGACAGAACAACACCTACTTTTGTGGTGCGTGGACGGGATATGGTTTCCATGAAGACGGGCTGAAGTCCGGCCTTGGTGTAGCGGCACTCCTCATGGCTGAGCTCCGCACACCCCGCTGAGTCGACGCACCAGACCCCACTCAATGGAAAAACCCTCTGTCACCCCCACTAGTCAAAGCGGCCCGCTGATCGGCTTCGGCCAGGTGCGCCACACCCGACTGGCACCGGTGCGCAACGCGTTCACCTACGGCAACTACTTTCTGATGCTGCCGATGCGCCGACTGCGCACCCATGGAGCTGGCGCGTTGACCTGCAACCGCGCTGCTCCCCTGAGTTTTTATGACTGTGACCATGGCGATGGACGTGGCCCGGAACGCGGAGGTGCATTGGCCTGGTTGGACAACCTGCTGGCTGACGAGGGCATTGGCAGCGTAGCCAACGGAAAGTACGCGGACCCGGCAAACGGCGAGGTCTGGCTGCACTGCTACCCCCGCGTACTGGGCCACACGTTCAAGCCGGTCAGCTTCTGGTATTGCCATCGCAAAGACGGCTCATTGCGCGCCATCGTGGTGGAAGTGAACAACACCTTTGGCGAGCGCCATTGCTATCTGCTGGACCAGCCAGCATTTGGCGTGGAGCAGCGTGCGGCCAAGGTCTTCCATGTATCGCCGTTCGCGCCGGTAGAGGGCGGCTACCGTTTTCGCTTCATGGTGACGCCCGAGCGTGACCGTACCGTCGCACGCATCGACTTTGACGATGCCAATGGCCCACTGATCCAGACCAGTGTCAGTGGAACGCTGGAGCCCATCACGCCGCAGGCGATTCACCGCGCGCTGTGGCGCTACCCGGCCATGACGTTGGGTGTTGTCCTGCGCATCCACTGGCAAGCACTCAAGCTGTTTGTCAAGAAGACGCCCTTCTTTGTCAAACCCATCCCTCCTGGCACCTTTACCACCCGCTAACCGATGGAGCCCACCATGAACAGCACCACCGCACCCACCACGTTTGACCTTCCACACGGTACGCCCGCCGCCGCGCGCAGCGTGATGCGCCTGCTGCAAAACCTGCGCCACGGTAGCCTGACGCTGCAACTACCCGACGGCAGCATGCAGCGCTTTGGCAAGGGTGACCTACCGCATGCGACCCTGAGCCTACACAACTGGAATGTGTTTTCGGCAGCGCTCAAATCCGGCGACATCGGCTTTGCCGAAACCTACATCGCGGGCGACTGGAGTACCCCCAACCTCGTGGAACTGCTGCGTGTGCTGGTGAAAAACCGTACGGAAGTAGATAGCGTCATCTTTGGCTCCTGGGCTGGACGACTGCTATACCGTATCAAGCACTTGCTTAACCGAAATACCCGCGCCAACAGTCAGAAGAACATTCACGCCCACTACGACCTGGGCAATGCGTTCTACAGCCTGTGGCTGGACGAAACCATGAACTATTCCAGCGCCTGGTTCAATGGTGACCTGAGCCAGCCCATGCCCCAGGCGCAAAAGGCCAAAGTGCGCCGTGCACTGGAGCAGGCCCGCGTGCAAAACGGCGACCGCGTGCTGGAAATTGGCTGCGGTTGGGGCGCACTGGCCGAAATGGCAACCGTAGAACTGGGTGCGAACCTGACCGGTGTAACGCTGAGTACCGAGCAGTTGGCGTTTGCCCAAGAGCGCATGCAGCGCCTGGGTACCACAGACCGTGCCGATCTGCGGCTGCAGGATTACCGCGACATCAGCGATGCGCCATTTGACGCCATCTGCTCCATTGAAATGGTAGAGGCGGTAGGACGCGAGTACTGGCCCACCTACTTTGACACCGTGGCCCGATTACTTAAGCCCGGTGGCCACGCCTGCGTGCAAAGTATCGTGATTGACGACGCCCTGTTTGATCGCTACGTCGATTCGACCGACTTCATCCAGCAGTACATATTCCCCGGCGGTTGCCTCCCTTGCCCAAGCGAATTTCGCCGCCAAGCGCAAGCCGCCGGGCTGGAAGTGATTGAAGAACTGGCCTTTGGACAAGATTACGCAGAAACGCTCAGGCGCTGGCGCGAGGCCTTTCTGGCACGGCGAGACCAGGTGCTGCAAACCGGGTTTGATGAGCGTTTCATTCACATCTGGGAGTTTTACCTCGCGTATTGCGAAGCCGCTTTTGATGAAAGCAACATCGACGTCGTGCAATACACCCTGCGCAAACCCGGCATCTGAATTCCTGACCCTGCTGCCCATGAACACCCTTGAAAAACCTGCACGGCGCACGCTGTTGACCGCGGGTGCCGCAGCCATGCTGTGTGGAACGGGCCTGGGTGTGATGCACCACGCAACTGCGCAAGAGGCGGTTTCTGCGCAACCGCCAAAACCCCGAACGCCACCGCTTCCACCGTATCTCACATCGGCATTGCCCGATGCCCAGTGGAGTGGTGCGGCGCGCATGCGGTTTTTTGCCTTTGACGTGTACGACGCGGCTTTGTGGGTGGCGCCGGGTTTTCGTGCCAGTCGCTACGCGCAGTCGGCGCTGGTCTTGGAACTGAGCTATCTGCGCAGCCTCAAGGGCCAGGCCATTGCCGAGCGCTCGATCGACGAGATGCGCCGTAGTGCAACCCTTTCGGCGGTGCAAGAAAGGAACTGGCTGACTGCGATGCGAGCGGCATTCCCCGATGTCCAGACCGGTGACCGCATCACTGGCGTCCACCAACCCACCACCGGCGCACAGTTCTGGTTCAACGGCCAGTTGCGTGCCAACGTGGCGGACCCAGAGTTCAGTCGGCTGTTCTTTGGCATCTGGCTGGCAGAGACCACCAGCGAACCCCGTCTGCGCAGCGCCTTGCTGGCCGGAGCCGCAGCGTGATCGCACGGCCAGCATCGGGCGCGGCCTTCACCTGGCAGCAGGGCTGGCGCTATGGCCTGATGGGGCTGCCGCTGGCGTTTGTAGCGTTGCCGCTGTATGTGATGCTGCCCAACTTCTACGCGCGCAACTTTGGTATGCCGCTGGCCACCTTGGGTGTAGTGCTGTTGGCCGCTCGGTTGTTCGATGCCTTCATTGACCCCTTGCTGGGTCGATGGAGTGACTGGCTGTTCAGCCGGTCGTCTGGTGCTGTATTGCGCTGGGGTGGTATAGCGGCACTTGCCTTAGGGGTGGGCTTCGCCCTGTTGTTTTTCCCGCTGGTCAGTGGCGGCAACGCGTTGATGGCCTGGCTGGTACTTGCCCTGGCATGGACCTACTCGGCTTACAGTGCCCTGTCCGTGCTACACCAGTCATGGGGTGCACGACTGGGCGGTGATGAAGTACAGCGCAGCCGGGTGGTGGCCTGGCGCGAAGGCCTGGGACTGCTCGGCGTTATTTTGGCATCAATTAGCCCTCTAGCCTTCGGATTACCTGCGTCAATAGCTCTGTTTTTTATAGCACTTGGAAGTGGCTGGTTCGCCTGGTGCAGTGCCTTGGTGCCACCACCTGCACGAACCGCCGGACTGGTTGGCGTGCCGCCTGTAAGCTTAACCCTGCCGTTTGCACGCCCTGCGTTCCGTGCATTGATGGCTGTTTTTGTCGTCAACGGGATTGCCAGCGCAGTACCAGCCACCTTGTTGCTGTTTTTTGTGCAGGACCGGCTGCAAGCCACGCCCAACTGGGAGCCCCTGTTCTTGGGCAGTTACTTCTTGAGCGCGGCACTGGCCATTCCCCTGTGGCTGCGGCTGGTTCCACGGTGGGGCCTGGCCCGCACCTGGGGCGTGGGCATGCTGTTGTCGGTCGCGGTGTTCGTCTTTGCAGCCAGCCTGGATGCCGGGGACAGTATGGCCTTTCTGGTCGTTTGCGCCCTGTCTGGTGCGGCGCTGGGAACCGACCTGGCACTACCCGGCGCGTTGCTGGCCGGCACTATTGCCGACAGTGGCGATCGTGGCACAGCCGAGGGTGCTTACTTTGGTTGGTGGAATTTCGCCACCAAACTCAACCTGGCATTGGCCGCCGGGGTGGCCTTGCCGTTGCTGGCTGCGCTGGGTTATGTACCTGGAACCCGTGATCCGCAAGCGCTGCAGACCTTGAGCCTGGCCTATTGCGTGCTGCCCTGTGTACTCAAGTTGCTGGCGGCCCTACTTTTGTACTTCCTAATTCTGCGCAAAACACCATGAAACGACGACTCCTTCTGGCCAGCACGGCCGCAGCTTCTGCCCTGTCGGTCGTGGGCTGCGCCGCGCCCGGCATTGACCTCTACGCCAACGAGAAACCGGTGCTTGATTTGCAACGGTACTTCAACGGCACGCTGGACGCGTACGGCGTCTTCACCGACCGCTCGGGGGCAGTAGTCAAACGCTTTACGGTGGTGATGGTTTGCACTTGGACTGGAGATGAGGGTGTACTGGACGAGGACTTTGTGTACTCCGACGGCACCCGGCAAAAGCGCATCTGGCGCCTGCGCAAAACCGGTGAAGGCCGCTTTGTAGGCCGAGCCGACGACGTGGTGGGCGAAGCCCAAGGTGAGAGCAGCGGCAACGCCTTCCACTGGACCTACACGCTACGCCTGCCAGTCGATGGAAAAGTTTTTGAGGTTCAGTTCGACGACTGGATGTACCTGATGACCGACCAGGTGATGCTCAACAAAGCAACCATGTCCAAATTTGGCGTACGACTGGGCGAAGTCACGCTGTCTTTCAGCAAGCGTTGAGCCAATATTTGCAAGTGAAATTAGCCTCTAGTCCTCGTCAGTACTACATACACAGCTATCAAACTATGAGCAAACATTGTCATGCCACTGCTTGACGCTCTGCTGCCTCCACTGAACCCGCCGCTCGTGGACTGGCGGGGGAAGACCGTGTGGATCGTTGGCGCGTCCAGCGGAATTGGTCAGGCGACGGCGAGCGCGTTGCATGGGCAGGGCGCGCGCGTCGTGGTCTCGGCGCGACAGGCTGCCTTGCTCAATGACTTTGTCGCAAAACACCCTGGCAGCCAGGCTCTGGTACTCGATGCCACCGACCGAAAAGCGGTTCAGGCAGCCGCCACGGGGCTACTGCACCAAGGTCCACTGGACTGTGTGGTGTATTGCGCCGGGCACTACCGGGCCATGCGCGCCGATGCGCTGGACACAGCCGACATGGAGCGCCACATGTCCGTCAACTACCTGGGCGCCCTGTACCTGTTGGACGCCGTGCTTCCGACCCTTTTGGCGTGCGGCACTGGACATATCAGCCTGGTGGGCAGTGTGGCCGGTTACCGCGGCTTGCCCAACAGCCTGGCCTACGGGCCAACCAAGGCGGCTTTGATCAACCTGGCCGAAACGCTGTACCTGGACCTGCACGGCAGGGGCATAGGCGTGTCGATCATCAACCCCGGTTTTGTGCAGACACCATTGACCGCTAGCAATGACTTTGCCATGCCGGCCCTGCTGACACCGCAACAGGCGGCGGCGGCCATCCTGCAGGGCTGGTCACGGGGCCAGTTCGAGATTCACTTTCCCAAACGCTTTACGCTGTGGCTCAAAGCCTTGCGCATACTGCCCAACAGGGTATTCTTCCAGCTGGTTCGCCGCGTGGCACTCTGAGCAATCGACATGAAACCGCCCATACCTGACTCCCCCGGCACCACTGCGCCGAACCCCAACCTGGCAGCGCTGGTGTCCTTCTTTGAAAACCTGACCCCACAGGGTGTGGCCAGCATGGGCGCGCATTACGCCCCCCAAGCCCGGTTTGTGGATCCTTTCAACGATGTGCAAGGTCTGGCAGCCATAGAACACATCTTCCAGCACATGTTTGAGGCACTGGTGGAGCCCCGCTTTGTCGTGACCACTCGGGTGTTGCAGGGTCGGCAGTGTTTTTTGACCTGGGATTTTCATTTCCGCTTCAAACGCTTTCAGACCACCACGCCGCAAACCATTCGTGGCGCCACCCACCTGGTTTTTTCAGAAGCCGGGTTGGTCACCTTGCACCGGGACTATTGGGATGCCGCGCAGGAACTGTATGAAAAACTGCCCGTTGTGGGTGGTTTGATGCGCTGGCTCAAGCGAAAGGCCAACAGCTGAAACCTTGAACCGGGGCAGATCCCTAGCCGGGAAATGTACTGGGCCGAAAATCTGGTGTGCGACGCGGCTCCCACCAGGCACGGATGGTGGCAAAAATGTTTCGGCAACCGGTGCAGCGGTATTTTCCTGTGGGGAGCAGAGCGCCGCTGGGGGCGCGGTCAATCACCTGCTGGTAGCTGGTGGCACCGCAATCGCGGCACTTATAAACAGTTTTGTACGTTGCCATAGTGCGCCGACTGTAGTGCCTGGCGCTCGCCATGGAAAGTCAAAAGTTGTAAACCAATGTGAATGGCGCCCGGGTCAGGCGGGAAGGGTGTCCGCAAAACTGGCGCGTTGCATCAGTTTGTCATGCAGACGTACCAGGTTGGGGTTGTCGGTACGCCAGTCAATCTGCGGAAAACGGAAGTCCAGATAGCCCAGGGCGCAGCCAACGGCCACGTCCGCCAGGCTGAAATGGATGCCGCCACAAAACGGTTTTTCACCCAGACCGCTGTTCATGGCCTTCACAGTGGCATGGACTTTGGACAGTTGGCGGTCAATCCATGCCTGGCTTCGCTGCGCCTTGGTGCGCCCGGGCCAGGTCGCTTCGAGGCGGGCCAAAATGGCAGCATCCATCAATCCATCAGCCAGCGCTTCCCAGGTCTTGATCTCGGCCCGCTCACGCCCAACGGCCGGAATCAGCTTGCCCACTGGCGACAGCGTGTCCAGATACTCCACGATGACGCGGGAATCAAACAGGGCCTCAGCGCCTTCCATGATCAGGCAGGGCACCTTGCCCAGCGGGTTGGACTCGGAAATGGTGGTGTCGGCGCCCCAAACGTCTTCAACCACAAATGCGCATTCCAGCTTCTTTTCGGCCAGGACGACGCGCACTTTGCGGACATAGGGACTGGAGGTGGATCCGAGTAATTTCATGGGCGCTTCACTGATACAGGAATGTTCATTCTATACATTGGGCAATGGTGGAGCCTGCCGCAGGGGCGACTGGGCATCCCCCGTAGCGCACAACCTACAATCCGGCCATGACTTTTTCATCCATTTCAGCCCTTTCCCCACTGGACGGCCGCTACGCCGCCAAGCTGGCTCCCTTGCGCCCCCTGATGAGCGAGCAGGGCTACATG
>DAOQRI010000003.1:0-21220 GCA_035355475.1 Rhodoferax sp.
GCTGCTGTCACTGTCGCCGCGCATCATCGGCTTCGGCGTGTATATCTGGAACATCACCGAGACCACCACCGTGGTTCGCCTTCTCACAGACGCGCGGCCGGATATCAAAATCGTCTTGGGTGGCCCGGAAGTCAGCCATGAGTGGGCGGAGCAGACCATCTTTCAGTTCGCCGATTATTTGATCACCGGCTGGGGCGATGTCAGCTTCCCCAAGCTGTGCAACGCCCTGTTGCACGGACCACAGCCCCTGATGAAGGTGATCACCGGTGAACAGCCAGCGCTTGACCAGCTTGCTCTGCCCTATGACCACTACACCGATGCCGACCTGGCCCACCGGCTGCTGTACGTGGAAGCTTCGCGCGGCTGCCCGTTCAAGTGCGAGTTTTGCCTGAGTTCTCTGGACAAGACGGCCAAGGCCTTTCCGTTGGATGCATTCCTGGACGCCATGGACGGTTTGTACCGGCGCGGCGCCCGCAACTTCAAGTTTGTGGACCGCACGTTCAACCTCAAGATCGATACCTCGGTGCGCATCCTGCAGTTTTTTCTGGACCGCTTGACGGAGGATCTGTTCGTGCACTTCGAGGTTATTCCAGACCATTTGCCCGATCGTCTCAAAGTGCTGATTGCGCAGTTTCCGCCCGGCGTGCTGCAGCTAGAAGTGGGCATACAGACTTTCAATGTGGACGTGCAACAACGCATCTCGCGCCAGCAGGACAACGCCAAGAGCATTGGCAACCTGGCCTGGCTGGTAGAGCACTCGCAGGCCCACTTGCATACCGACCTGATTTTTGGCCTCCCCGGCGAGTCGATGGACAGTATCGCGGCAGGATTCGATCAACTGGTTGCGGTGCGGCCGCACGAAATTCAGCTGGGCCTTCTCAAGCGCCTGCGCGGTACGCCGATTGCGCGGCACACCGCAGCCTATGGCATGGTGTACGGGGCTCCGCCACCGTACACCGTACTGCAGACCGCCGCTCTGGACGCGGACACGGTGCAGCGCCTGACTCGCATGGCGCGCTATTGGGACCTGGTGGCCAACTCGGGGCGGTTCAAATTCACATTGCCCACGCTGTTGCTCGGGCCATCGGCGTTTGCGGCTTTCCTGGCCTGGAGTGACTGGCTTTGGGCGACCACTGCTGCCACTCAGAGGCTGACGCCGGAAGACCTGGTGGACGCTTTGTTTGACTACCTCACCTCGCAGCAGGAGCGGACTGCTGATGAGGTCCGTGCGTTGTTGTTGCGCGACTATGTGGCCAGCGGTGCGCGCGCCAGCCCGGCCTGTTTGCGATCCGTAATGCCGCGCCCGCCTGCACCGGTACAGCGCGAGAACACCAAACCACTGGCCGAGCGGCAAGGTCGCCACGCGTGAACCAATGGTTTATCTGTCTTGACCGAGCGCTATAGCCGATTGATACTCGCGGCAATGTCTATGCAACCGTCTCCTCCACCTGCTCCTAACGCAGAGCCCGCACACGTTCCCTATCTGGTGGAACCTTTGCGTGATTTGGATGCGTGGACCCGGTACTTCCAGACGGCCGAGATTCCCGTGCTGTCGAGCACGTCCCGAAGAATTGAGGCACTGCGCGGCGATGAAGACAATGTAGACGCCAACATGCTGGGCGAAGTCATCGACCGCGACCCACTCATGACGCTCAAGCTCATGGCGCTGGTTGCCAGCAAGCGCAGGCCGGGTACGGTAACTGAGACCGAGAGTGTGACCACCTCGCTGGTGATGATGGGCATCTCCCCGTTCTTTAACAGTTTTGGCTTGCAGCCCACCCTGCAGAAATGGCTTGCCGATCAGCCACGCGCCTTGCGCGGGCTGGCCAACCTGATGCGTCGTGCCGAACGCGCCGCGTATTTTGCCCAGGGTTTTGCCGTGCACCGGGGGGATACCGATGTGGGGGTCATCCGGCTGGCTGCCTTTCTGTACGACTTTGCAGAAATGCTGATGTGGTGCCACGCGCCGACGTTGCAGCAGCACATCGTTGAGGCGCAGCGGGCAGACCCGACCCTGCGTACCGCAGCGGTGCAACGCAGTGTGTTCAACATCGAACTTGACGATCTGCGCCAGAACCTGATGAAGCTGTGGCGCCTGCCAGAGCTGCTGGTGCGCATCAGTGACAACCGCCACCCGGAGCAATCCATAGTGCGCAACGTGGTGCTGGCGGTGCGACTGGCGCGGCACACCGCAGACGGCTGGAATAACCCGGCTATTCCCGACGATGTGGACGAAATCGCCCAGTTGCTGAACGCGACCCCTCGGGTGGCGCTGGCGTTTGTGCGAAAGATAGATCCTCCGGGCTAGTCATACTCGGCGCCGGGTCGGCAGAGCGTTCTGCTCCGTGTCCCCCGCCCGCTGCGCGGGCTCCTGACCTGCGCAGAACGCTCTGCCGTCCCGGCTTTTGGCGTCTTAGCGAACGAGTTGGTTCAGCTGGATGATAGGCAGCAATACCGCCAGCACGATCAGCATCACCACCAAGCCCATGGTCACGATCAGCAATGGTTCCAGCAACGTTGCCAGTTGCATGGCGCGGCGCTGCACCTCAGTGCCCAGTTGCCGGGCGGCGCGCTCCAGCATCAGCGGCAGCTGGCCGGTCTGTTCACCCAGTCGAGCAAACATGGCCAGCAGACCCGGAAATCGCTTCTTTTGCGCCATGGCCGATGCCAGTGGCGCGCCTTCGCGCACCAGTACCAGTGCGTCCAGCGCGTCGGCCCGCATGGCGCGGTTGGACAGCGTGTCGGCCGCCGCCTGCAAGGCTTTCAGAATGGGAACCCCAGCGGCAGCCAGCATGGCCAATGTGCTGGCAAAGCGCGCTGCGTTGTAGCCGCGGGACAATTTGCCCAAAATGGGCAGGGTAAGCCATGCGGCGTCCATTTTTAGACGAAAAGAGGCGTTAGCCCTTGCCCAATGGACGCAAACAGCTATCAGAGTAATAGCAAGCAGTAACAGCCAGCCCTGGTTGCGGACAAAGTTGCCCAGGCCCAGCATGATGACGGTCAGCATCGGCAGCGCCCGCTTGCTGCCAGCAAAGACCTCGGCGACCTGCGGTACCACGTAGCCCAGCAAAAACATCACGATGACGATGGCCACCAGAGTGACGATTGCTGGGTACAGTGCGGCCCCGATCAGTTGGGATTTGAGCGCTTGACTCTGCTCCAGGTCGTCCGCCAGACGCTCCAGCACCAGTCCCAGGTTGCCACTGTGCTCCCCCGCACCAATCACGGCGCAGTAGGTGGATGAGAATTCGCGCGGGTGCTGTGCCAGGGCGGTGGCAAAGGCGGTTCCACCATTGACCTCGGCCCGCAGAGCAGCCACCAGGTTGCGCTGGCGGTCGTCGTCGCATTCCTCGCCCAGGGCCGTCAGTGCGCGCTCCAGTGGCAGACCTGAGGACACCAGACCGGCGATCTGCCGAGTCCAGATCGCCAGCGCCGTGGCATTGAACACGCGCGAGGCCCACAGCGTGGTGCTGCCAACCGAAGTGCCCGGCTCCGCGGTGCCGCCCGTACCCACGGGTTGCAGCACCATGGGCACCAGGGACTGACCGCGCAGCAAGCCGCGAGCGGCCTTGGCGGTTTCGGCTTCGATCACGCCCTTGCGGGTGCCGCCATCGGCGTCAAGGGCTTCAAAGGTGTATGCGGGCATCCAGCGATGTTAGCTGCTTGGCCGTGGCGTTCATACGGACATGACTGCGAAATGGCGCGGTCGAAATGCACGTCATCCGGGTTAACGAGCGTGACAAGGCCCGGCACAAAAACTAACATTCGGAAAATCGCACGACCGTGCTTTTTTTGACTCGTGTTGGTTCCTTACCAGTAGCCGATACCAGGTCACCCAGCGACAGCGCCCCCACCCCAGAGGTCGCAATGCCTTCTCAGACGGATTCCTTTCAACCCTTTTGGCCGGTTGGCCTGATTGGAGACAATTTTGAAAAAGATCGTGATGACCTGGTTGGGTGCCTGCATGCTGGCCCTGTCCCTTTTCCCCGCAACCGCTCTGGCTGCGGGCTATACGCAAACCAAATACCCCATCGTGCTGGTGCACGGGCTGTTTGGTTTTGACAATATCGGTCCGGTTGAATACTGGTATGGCATCCCATCGGCTCTGCGAGCAGACGGTGCCAAGGTCTATGTGACGCAGGTTTCAGCTGCCAATAGCAGCGAGGCGCGTGGCGAACAGCTACTCACGCAAGTCAAGCAGATTCTGGCGGCCACGGGCGCTGCCAAGGTCAACTTGATTGGCCACAGCCATGGTGGCCCGACCATCCGCTATGTGGCCTCGGTGCGCCCGGACCTGGTGGCATCGGTCACTTCGGTGGGCGGGGTGAACAAGGGCTCGGCGGTGGCAGACCTGATTCTGGGTGTGGCGCCACCCGGGTCACTAACCAATACCGTCGTTGTCTCCGTTACCAATGGCTTGGCAACCATCATTAACTTTCTGTCGGGTGGTTCGGGCCTGAACCAGAATTCCCTGGCCGCTGCGCAGTCGTTAAGCACTGCAGGGTCTTTGAAATTCAATGCAGCCCACCCGGGTGGTGTGCCCACGACTGCGTGCGGTGAAGGCGCCTACACGGCGAATGGTGTGTCCTACTTTTCGTGGAGTGGAGCCAAGCCTTACACCAATGTGTTTGACGTTCTGGACCCCGCCCTGGCACTGACGTCGCTGGCCTTTGGTGGCGCCAAGAACGATGGGCTGGTCGCCAGTTGCTCCACCCACTTGGGTCGGGTGATCCGCGACGACTACGCCATGAACCACATGGACGAAGTCAACCAGACCGTCGGCCTGATCAATCTGTTTGAAACCAACCCAGTCACGCTGTACCGCCAGCACGCCAACCGCCTGCGCAACCTGGGCCTGTAATGGTTGGCCTCGCCAGTCCCACGCCACTCCGATTGGGACTGATGGCGCTTGCCCTGGCCGCGGTAGGGATAGGTGTCTGGCAGGGCACAGCGCCTGACAGCGCAGTACCGCAAATGGATGCGGAGAGGGTAGCGGGTGCCGGCGGGGCGTTTGTGCGGTCCATGCAGGGCACGCAGCCCGATGGCGACTTGCAGGCTCGTCCGTCAGGATCCGGATCAATGGCCGGGAGTGCCCTTGCCTCCGGAGAGCTGCGCCGCCTGTTTGACTACTACCTGAGTGCAGTGGGTGAGCAAGCGCTGGACGCCATCGTGGCGCAAATCCGCAGCGAATTGAACAGTCGCTTGCCGAGTGAACAGGCGCAGAGGGCAAATCGCCTTCTGGGCCTCTACATCGAATTTAAACGCGAGCTGGTCGAAGTCGATGCCAAGCCGGAACTCGCTGGCAATGGCGTGGCCGCCATTCGTAAACGCATGCTGGCCGTGCAGGACCTGCGGGCACGCTACTTCACCCAGGATGAAGTGCAAGGCATGTTCGGCTTTGAAGATGCGTACGACATGGACGCCATTGCACGGCTCGAAGTCAGCGAGGACACAACCCTGACCGCACAGCAGAAGCAGCAACAACTCGCCGCGCTCGATGCCGCCATGCCAGAAGCCTTGCGCCGTGAGCGCGAGGCCAGTCATGGGGTGGTAAGGGTTGAGCAACAGGCGGTCGCAATGCGCGCCAAGGGCGCCACCGATGACGACATTTATCGCATGCGAGCCAATGAGTTTGATCCGCAGGCCGCCGCTCGCTTGGCCGAGGTGGACCGTGAAGAAGCCGCCTGGAAGGCACGCATTGCGCACTACCAGAGCGAGCGCGGCCGGGTGATGAAGAATATGGCGAACGCTTCCGAATCCGAGCGCCAGTCCACGCTCTCGCAGTTGCAGCGGTCTCTTTTTACCGAGGCCGAGCGGCCTCGCCTGATTGCCTACGAGTAGTGGGATTCAGTGCGGCAGCAGCTTGCCGTGCGGAAGGCTGGGCAGGCGTTGATACAGGTTGCGGCAGTAGCCTGAAATGCGCAGGCATTTGTTGATCTCATCCACCGGCAGCGGCCCTGACACCACCACGATGCGGTTGGCGCTGTCAATCTCGCCGGCCGCACGCAGGCGACGCCGTGTGTTGCTGGCCCAGGAGTGGATGCGGGTCGGGTTCCCATGCTCGTGCAGCTTGCCGGTGTGCTGGTCAAAGGCGATGGCCACGGTGTCGGTGGTGAGTCGCAGTCGGTGCTCGCCGGTCACTTTGCTCGGTGGCGTGCTCAGGTCGTAGAGATGGTAATGGCCTTGCTTGAGCTGGTATTGGAGTGACATGTCGGTTCCTTGTTGCCCCTATTCTGTGGGGCCAACACCGGGACGAGCGCCAAAGAAGAGGCAGAAATACCCGCCAATTGCCGGTGCGATTCCACACCGTAGAGACCCTCACATCCGGCGCGTTGAAACAACGCTGCAGTCAGCGATAGAGAGGCAACGCAGACAGTCGTTGTTCAATGTCACGCATCACCGCGTTGTAGGCGGGTGCGCCGATGCCACCAAACCGGCGTTTGAATTCAGGCTCGGGCATGAACTCTGGCAGGTCACTGACTTTCGGCAAAAGGTCGGCGTCGGCTATGTCTTGCGCAACCCTGCGTTGCAGCGTCCTCGCAGCCATCTCACTCGCTGTGGCCCGTTCACCAAAGCGGGTGCCTGCCCGGTCTGCTGCGATGTCATTGAAGGAAAAGCCACTGCCCCCGCGCGAGTCGTCAACCTCCTTGTACAAGCCGACAGCGTTTGACAGCGGGCTACCCGAGGTAGCGGACAGCGCGGCTGAGATGGCGAAGTGCTGGGCGAAATCCTCACGTCCACCCAGGTTCACGCGGCCTGGACCCGGCACTGGCCAATTGCGCGCCGCGGGTATGAGGGTGGCCAGGTCGCGACCATTGACGTACAAGGCCAGTACCAGAATGGCTGCGCGATTTTCCTCTACAGCGTTACCGCCTTCGGCCGATCGTTGAGCTGCTATTTCCATGAGGGGCTGCAACAGTGACGACAGGGTCAAGCGCCCTTTGGTCGAAACGCGCGTTCGCTCCGCCAGACGGGTTTGGTACGCTTTTGCACGTGCCGCGGTTTCAGCTGGAACAAGGGCCATGCGGAGCTGATCGGGCAGTTGCTCGTTCCACTGGTAGACAACCAGCAGATGGTTCTTGCGCAGCACGACCTGCTTGAGCACCTGCCGCAAAGCGCTCACATACTCTGCGCTACCCGGCGTGCGCGCCACGCTCTGGCGCAGCACCCATTCGGCCAATTTCCTGGGTATGGGCAAATGCCCCAGGCGAAGCTCGTCCAGCCGGGGAAGGTCCTGGGCATCCACCAGCACGGCGGTGAGGTTGAAGTAGTTGCCCAACGGGTTGCTTGGTAGCTTGACGCTGAGACGAACAGTGACGGCGCCATCCTGCAGCACGGCGCTGGCCGCGCCTTGGCCCAGTCGACTGGCGGCGTAATTGAGTGCCAGATCGAGGTCCTCCTGGCTGACCGTGATGGTGCGCACCTCGCCCTGACGCAGCTGGCGAGGATCATTGCGTGTGAACAAGAGTTTGGCACGCGCAATGTGTTCGGGTGTGAAGTGGACTTGCGTAGTAACCAGAGGCTGTCGGTCAACCGCAAAATAAACCGCGGCCGCCAATCCCAGGAGCAATCCCATCACCAGCAAACCCACTAGCACCAAGAGCCATTGAACCCATCTGAGCGAAAGTTGATTCACGGCGGTAATTGGATTGAAGCAGGTGTCATCCGATGCGTTCGGACCGGCAAGTGTGTCTTGGCTGGCGCCGCAACGTGTTGCACTCAGTCCCGCGTGACCCGCACAAGTTCCTCGCGTGAGGTAATGCCGGTTTGCACCAGACGCTCACCATCGTCCCGCATGAGGGCCATGCCGCTGGCGATCGCGGCAGCGCGGATTTCGGCTTCCGATGCCTGGTGGTGAATCTGCGCGCGGATGGCATCGTTAGTGACCAGCAATTCGAACACGCCGGTGCGCCCCTGGTAGCCGGTGTGACCACAGACCGGGCAGCCGGTGCCATGGCAACTGGTGCAAAACTTGCGCAGCAGGCGCTGTGCCAGAACTCCCAGCAGTGAAGAACTCAGCAGGAAGGGCTCGATACCCATGTCGGTCAGCCGTGTCACGGCGCTGGCCGCGTCATTGGTGTGCAGCGTGGCCAGCACGAGGTGACCGGTGAGGGAGGCCTGGATGGCAATCTGGGCCGTCTCCAGATCCCGGATTTCACCGATCATGATCACGTCCGGATCCTGCCGCAGGATGGCGCGCAGGGCCTTGGCAAAGTCGAGCTCGATCTTGGCGTTGACCTGGGTCTGCCCCACACCGGCAAGTTCGTACTCGATGGGGTCTTCCACCGTCATGATGTTCTGGCGCCGGGTGTCGAGCTTCTGCAACGCGGCGTACAACGTAGTGGTCTTGCCGGAGCCGGTGGGGCCCGTCACCAGGATGATGCCGTGGGGTTGTGCCACCAAATGCTCAAATCGCTGCAGCACATCACCTTGCATGCCCACCGATTCCAGGCTCAGTTTGCCACCGCTCTTGTCCAGCAGGCGCAGCACCGCGCGCTCGCCATGCGCGCTGGGTAGGGTGCTGACGCGCACATCGACGCCACGGGTGCCGATGCGCAGTGAGATGCGGCCGTCCTGTGGCAGGCGCTTCTCGGCGATGTCCAGCTCGGCCATGATCTTCAGGCGAGAGATCAGCGCCGCGTGCAGCGCGCGGTTGGGTTGCACCACGTCGCGCAGTGAGCCGTCGACGCGAAAGCGCACGCTGGAGTGGCGCTCGTAGGGCTCGATGTGGATATCGCTGGCGCCATCCCGCGCGGCCTGCGTCAGCAGGGCGTTGAGCATGCGGATGATGGGTGCGTCGTCCGACGTTTCCAGCAGGTCTTCAATGGCGGGCAGGGCCTGCATCATGCGTGACAGGTCCACATCGGCTTCCACCTCGCTGATGACGGTGGCGGCGCTGGATTCACTTTGCGCATAGGCGGCGCTGATGCGTTGGCGTAGCAGGTCTGCTGCTTCGGTACGCACCTGCTGCACGCCAAACTTGCGCACCACTTCGCTGACGGCGCTAGTGGTTTCCGCCGTGGCCAGAGTGTGCAGCCACAGCGTCAATGCGCCGTTCTCGTCTTCCAGCAGCAACTCATGGCTGCGCGCAAACGCGTAGGGCAAGGGGTACTGCACGGCGTGGCCCATGGTCAGGGTGCGGTTTTGGTTGGCGCGACCGGCGGCACCGCAGCGGGCAACACCGGTGCCTCGTTGATGGGGACCACCGAGCTGTTCTGTGGCTGGGCCCTCTGTTGGGTGGAGCGCATCAGTTCATAGCGGTCCATAGACAACGCATCAGACGCGGCCGCATCCCGCACCACCACCGGGCGCAGGAACACCATGAGGTTGGTCTTCTTGCGGCTGCGGGCCTCGGCCTTGAACAGGTTGCCAAACAGGGGGATGTCCCCAAGCCCTGGCACCTTTTCCTGGTTGCCCGAGTATTCATCCGACAGCAGGCCGCCCAGCACCACGATGGAGCCATCGCCCACCAGCACGTTGGACTCGATGGAGCGCTTGTTGGTGATCAGGCCGGTGGTGGAGTTCACCGACGAGGCCTGCACGCTGGAGACTTCCTGGAAGATGGTGAGTTTGACAGTGCCGTTTTCGCTGATTTGCGGTTTGACCCGCAGCGTCAGGCCCACATCCTTGCGCTCGATGGTCTGGAAGGGGTTGACCGTGGCCGTGGTGGAGCCGGTGTTGGTGTACTGGCCGGTGACAAACGGCACGTTCTGGCCGATCACGATCTTGGCTTCCTCGTTGTCCAGCGTCAGCAGGTTCGGCGTGGACAGGATGTTGCCGTCACCATTGGCCTGCAGGTAGCGGGCCAGAAAGCCCAGCACGTAGACGCCATTGGTCTGGTGGGCCACGGCAAAGTTGCCACCGGTTGCCAGTGTGGCGCCGCCGGTCAGCGCCTTGGTGGCCAGGTCCACAATGTTGGTGCCGCCGATTTTGAAGTTGGTGCCTAGAAGGCCCACATTGGCATCACCGTTCTGTCCCATGGCACCTTGCCACTGGATGCCGAATTCGGCCGCCTTGTCCGCATTCACCTCGGCAATCAGGCTCTCCACATAGACCTGGGCCCGGCGCGCATCAAGCTTGTCGATGACGGCGCGCAACTGGCGGTACTGGGGCTCCGGTGCGGTGATGATGAGTGAGTTGGTCGCTGCATCCGCCTGAATTTGCCCGCCGGTTGACGACTGGCTGGTGGCTGTTGCCGCGCTTCCTGCGGCCCCAGCAGTGCCAGCGGGGGTGGCGACTGTGCTGGAGGTGGATGCCGTGGCTGAGCGGGCCTCGCCAGAAATCGCAGCGCGTAAGGTAGCGGCCAGTTTGGTCGCCTCAGCGTTCTTCAGGTACACCACGTAGATGTTGCCGGTGGCGCTTTGCGAACTCTGCTGGTCCAATTTGTCGATCAGCGACTTGGCCAGTGCCAGACGCGCCGGGTTGGCGGCGCGCAGGATCAGGGTGTTGGAGCGTGGCTCGGCCACCAGCGTGGTCTTGAACGAACCATCGGCTTGCCCGCCGGGTACTGCGCTGACGCCACCGCCAGACTCCAGCAGACGTAATACCAACGGGGCAAGGTCCACAGCAATCGCGTGCTTAAGCGATATCACTTCGACGTCCGTCGCCTGGGACACATCCATGGCCGCGATGATCTGGCCGATGCGGCGCAGGTTGTCGCCGTAATCAGTGATAACCAGGGAGTTATTGCCCGGATTGACGTTGATCGTGTTGTTGGGGCTGATCAGCGGGCGCAGGATGGGAAGCAGGTTATTGGCGTTCTCGAAATTAAGCCGGAAGATTTGGGTAGCAATCTGGCTTCCGGAAATCTGCGCGCCGTCAAACACCGCGCCGCCCTGCAGCTTGGCATCGGCTTCGGGAACGATCTTGTCCAACCCTGCGGCGTCCACCACTGTGAAGCCCTGAAGGCGCAGCATGGCCAGAAACTGACTGTAGGCCTGTGCCGGGCTGACGGGCTTGTCAGTAGTTAACGTGATCGTGCCCTTGACGCGCGGGTCCACCACCACGTTGCGCCCGGTTAGTAGGGCCATGGTGCGGGCCACGGCATCGATATCGGCATTGGTGAAATTCAGCGTGATGGGGTCGCCACGCTTCACGCTACCAGCGACCGTCGGGTCGGCTTGTGCCCAAGAATTAATGGGAAAAAGACCTGTAGACCCCGTTAACATTACGTAAGCTGCTATCAGAGTAATAGTAAAACGGTTGCGGTGAAGGGGTGGTTTTTGCATAGGACGGAGTCTCACAATTAGCCCACGGTGATGATGGAGCGTGCGCCATCGCGCCGACCCACAATGTTCAGAAGATTGGAAAGTGCCTCAACCCGCTCGGGCTCGGCGCTGGCCACGCCGTTGAAGCGCAGGCGCTGCGCGATCCATTGGCCTTGGCCCGACAGTTGCAGGCTACCTTCCAGCGTAGTGAGTTGCAGACTGGGATCCGGCCCGCCCTGCACCGTAATGCGGTAGCTGCCCATGGGCGACAGGGTGGACAGGCGTGACGACACCTGCAGCGCATCCACCTGGATTTGGCCGATCAGCCGCATACGGCCTTGCTCCCATTCCACCGTGAGGTTCTGGCTGGAGGCAATCAGCTGGCCTTGAGGCTGGACGGTGTTCCAGGGCGTGCCCAGCCCGGCCAGTAGTCCCGCAGGCCATTGGGACTGGCCATCGCCCAGCACCAGCTTCAGCCCTCTAAAACCTAGGGTGGCTGCCTGCAGTTGCAGCGGTTGGGGGGTGCAGCAATCAGCGCTCACCTGCATGCGCACGCCGGCCCAGTCGGGGCGTACCTTCCAGTGGATTTGTCCCGGAAGAGCCACCGCCTGCTCGCTGCCCACCCCGCCCGACAGCGCCAACTGGGACGAGCCTTGCCAGATGCTGCCGCGCGGATTGGTCAGCTTGACCTGTTCTCCACTGGCCGAGCTGATGGCTGCTGCCAGCCAGCTGGCTGGGGCAAATGCCGCAGTGCCCAGCACGATGCCGATCAGCGCTCCCGCCAGCGCGGTGCGCCATGGAGCAGCTGCCAATGCCGAAGCCTGGGGGTGACGTGCCATTCCCATCACCGCGTTGGCAAACCCATCACCAGCACGCCCGACCAGGTGACACCAGCTGGTGTTGCAAGACGGCTCAGCCGGGCTTCCATCGGGGTGGACCGGGCGTTGAGCCGGGCTTGTGCCAACCATTGCGCGAGGGCGTCTGCGCCTGTCGCCTGCAGAGTGACAGTGGCCCGGTCGCCCTGGATGCTGATTTGTGCGCTGTTGCCCAGGGTTTGCCGGGTCGCCAGGTTGAGTGCGCGAACTGCTTCGTCATGGCCCAGGCTTGCCTGTTGTTGCAGGGCCTTTGCCTGGGCTTGCAGTGACTGCATGCGTTGCAACTGGCCATCCAGTGCCTGCGACTGCGCAGGGGCAGTGCGCAAAGTTTTGATGGATGGAGCCAGCACCAGTTGCCACAGCAAGGCAGCCAGTACCAATGCAAAGGCGCCCAGCAACAGGTTTCGCTCGCGCGATGCCAGCTGTTGCCAACGGGCCTGCAGGGGTTCCAGCCAGGTTGCGGCCGGGTTGGCGGCGGTGCGTGTCATGGGCGGCGCTCCTGTTTGAGCACGAGGGTGTCACCCTGCATCTGCACCGCATAGCCATAAGCCCGCATACGTGCCTGGAGGCTATCGGGGTCTACTGCGTCCACCGTCGGCAACTTGAGTTTCAATTCACCTGCTACGAATTCAATAGCCGCAGGCGCAGGTATTTCGGGGGCTACAGCCTGAAATCGCCCCAGCATTTCCTCAAGGTCGGCGCTGGACACTGCGCCACTCTGGCGCTGCAGGGCGGACAGCGAACGCTCCATTTGCAGCGGCGCATCCACGACCACGCGGACATCGGGAAATGTGGTGGTCAGTACATCACGAATGGCGTTGCGCTTGGTGGTCAGTGCGGATTGTTCTTTCCAGGCCCAAGCTTGCAGCCCTGCCACATTGACCACCACAAGGGCCAGGGCAGCCCACCGCGCTGGTTTCCAGTGCGGCGCACGCAACAGATTAGAGGCCCATCCGGACAGACGCTTTTGGGTCCGGGCCCGGCGACTGCGCAACAACTCGAATTGAGCGAGGTCCCAAGCCGACCCGGCCGCTGCCAGTGCACGCTGCGCGCCAGTCTGCAGTGAGATGCGGCCAGGGAAATACTGTTCGGCCAACGCCGCAACCGCTGGCTCAGCCACGACTTTGGTTGCATCTTCCTCGTCAGCACCAGCGGCCACCAGTGCAAGAGAAGTTGCACCAAGTGGTAACAGGGTGACTCCGCTGGACGAACTCCAAAGAATATGGGCGGAATCCGGGGTGCCTACGATTTGCACGAGTGCCGGTACCCCGGCATCTGCGGAGAGTGGCTCTGCCTGCGGCACGATGCGTGCAATCGGCTTGCCCGCTTGCTCCAGGGCCTGCAGCCAGGCAATCAGCCAGTTGCGATTGCACAGCGCTGTCCAGGTAGGTACTCCCACTTCTGCACGGGGCTCCAGTGCAAAGTGCAGCTGCTCTGGCTCGTCCAGCAAACGATCTTCAATCAGGCCTTCGATAACCGCGCGCAGACGTGAGGGGCTGTTGTCCTGAAAAAGCCCGCGATCCAGGGTGCCCTTGGGTAAGTTCAGGCGGTGCCATGAAAGCTGGCTGGCAGGAACGACTGCAACAATTTCACCGTCGGCAGCATCCGGCCATAGAGCAGGCGCCGCTTCGGTTTGCAGGCTGATGGTTTGACCATCCCGCGTCAGCACAATGCTGCACGGCGTCGTCGGCGTGGGCAGGCTGGTGGGTAGGGTGACGATCAGGGTGTTCATGCAGTTATTTCAGGCCAAGTCATTGTAGGGCGGCGGGTTTCACTGCCGGGTTGCCGCCCCGTTCGCGCCACAGGGTTCGGACGTTAAGCCCCTCGCGCTGCACAACTGAGCGCTCTTCCACGACAGCCTGCTCCATGCGCAGCCGTCCCTGCACCTCAAAAAAGCGAGAGTTGACGCTGTGCAGCGCTTCTGTCAGTTCGCCTCCAATCTCCGGCGCGACCTTGCCTGCGTCCAGTAGGGTGCGGAAATGCCCACTCTGGCGGCTGCTGGCCAGGCGCTGGGCCTGGGCCATGTCCAGCGTGGGGATGGCGGCATAGAGCACCGCCACACTGGCGGTATTGAGGTTCACGGGTGTGCGTGCCGGCAGCACCGTGATGTAACCGCCCAATTTGGCGAGGCTGACTTCCGACAAACCCAGCCAGCGCAGCTGACCCACCCGCTGGGGCAACAGGGGTGCCAGGGGCGATGAGCCGTTTTCCGCCGCGTTGTCCTGGGCAAAGCGCAGGTTTTCGGCAACGGCAGTCAGCTCGGCTGGAGGCAGCCCGAGCTGTTCAAATAACCTGGAGAACGCCAGCAGCCAGGGTGCGGACACCTTGCCGTTTTCCACCAGATTCATGACGTTGAGCCGGCCTTGCAGGTCGGTGATGCGACCGGACAAAAACACCTGTGCAGACACCTCGGTAGTGTCCGTTGCAGTGGCCTTGTCGGTTGCGAGGAAAGTAGACAGGCGGGCTTCCTCCAATGGAACGGCCCAGGGTTCACCCAGATGGTCTGCCCCGCCCGCGCGGGCGTCTTCGCGCAGAATCAGGCGTGCCCAGTCCAGCGCACCGGTCAACACCCAAAGTGATTGGGAGCGGGTGCGCTCAGCCACTTCCACTTCCACACCACGCCACTGTTGCCACAGGGCTGCGGCGGCCATGCTGGCCACCAGCGCCACAGTGAGCATGGCGGTCAGCAGGGCTGCACCCAGGTGGCGAACCCTCACGATTTGCCGCCTCCCAATGAAATGCGTGCCCAGTCGCGCGTGATCACGCCGCCAATACCCTCACTGGCGGGCAGGGTCAGCACCAGTCGCACACCATCGGGCACGGCAAAGTCAGGCGCTGGGGGCTTGTTGCTGGTTGGGGGTGGTGGCGCGCCGTCACTGGACAAGGGGTTGGTCCAGGCGTCTGAGCGGTAATAGAACACTTTCCAGTCGTCCAGTGCAACCACGGACACTTCAAACCGTTTTTCGGCGTCCCCCGGGTTTTGCGCCCACTGGGCCGCAGCGATCCATGCACTTTGTAGCGCACCCCGAGAGGTGACCGGAAGTGACTGCCACCGCAGCCATTGCCCTTGGCCCTGGATGGTTCGGCGGGTCCAGGCCACCACCAGCATGCCGTCATTGTCTGAGCCCGCACTGCGCCGTGTAACGCGCAAGGCCCGCCCATCCCAGTCCAGCGATGCGGTATTGGGCAACTGCACCAGCGCATCCAGATCGGCCGCCCACTGTGCCAGTCCGGCTTGCAGGGTCATGACTTGGTCGGTGCGCTTTGCCAGCTGGGTTTGTGTCCGTGCCATGCCGTCAATGCCCCGCCAGCTCAAGCCCGCCATGAGCGCCATCACTCCGATGGCGACCAGTAGTTCGATCAGCGTGAACCCGCGCATCTTCATCAGTATCGGCCCACAACGGTTGACAGCGAAAGAAGCGGCGACTCATCCTGAGCGACACGTGCCTCGACACGCAAGAAATTTGGATTGGGCGTGGCCCGCACGGACAGCGTGATGCCCATGTTGCGGTCAGCCTGCTGGCACACGGTGGTGTTGTCGCCTATTGCAGGCATTTGCCTGGACAGGCGAACGTTCACCAGCGCGTTTTCGGCACACAGTTGTGCCAACAGCAAGTCCGTTTGTCGCTCGGCATTGCGCGTCAGTGATGCAGAAGTACGCACTCCAGCGGCCAGTGCTACCGCCACGATGCCCAGGGCGACCAGAACCTCCACCAACGTAAAGCCTTGAACCTTGCGATGCTTTCCGGGCCAGATGATCATGGTGCAACGGTTGGAGCGTCGGCAGCCGTGGCTATAGCAAATGGTCGCACGCCATCGGTGGCGATGATCAGGCTGTGCCCCGGGCTGGACAGGGTCGCCAGCTGTATGCGTTGTGGCGTGATGATGGGCTCCGGCCCCAGTAAAACAGGGTTAGTGGTCACGGCGCGCACATCCGCCCCCAGCCAGGCTGCAGGCAACGAAGCAGGGGTGGCTCCTTCAAATGAAAACCCTCTTTCGGTAGTGCGCCAGCGTATGGGGTTGGCAGTCATGCGCGACTGGGCGCGCGCCGACTCCAGCAATGCCACCAGGCGTTGCGCCTCGCGCTCCAGCATGGTCTGGGACGAGTCCCGCAGCGCCAGGCCAACACCTGCCGTAGCGATGGCCATGATGGCCACGACAACCAGCAACTCCAGCAGCGTGAAGCCTTGGTATGCGCTACTCCCAGCTGCCGATGTCCGCATTCTTGCCTTCACCACCAGACTGACCGTCTGCACCAAAGGACAGCACATCGACTTCCGCGCGAATTCCCGGGTTGATGTACTGGTAGGGGCGTCCCCATGGGTCGTTGGGCAACTTATCCAGGTAGTGTTTCCAGTTGCCGGGAATGGGGCCTTCAGTCGGTTTTGTCAGAAGGGCTTGCAGACCCTGGGCCGCTGTCGGGTAGCGCTGGTTATCCAGCTTGTAGAGTTTGAGCGCCTGCATCAGGTTGTTGACATCGGTTCGCGCAGCTGTGACACGCGCATCGTCAGCCCGATCCAGTACATTGGGCACGATCAGAGCGGCCAGAACCCCGATGATGACCATTACCACCATCAGTTCGATCAGGGTGAAGCCATTGCGCAAAGAGTGGTGCAAGTTCTGCTTGCGGGCCGAGGATGGAGAGCGTCGTGGGTTCATGTTCGAGTCAATCATAATCGCGCTATGCAAAAAAATGCTATCCATACGGGGGGTGTCAGAGCGGTCACTTTCGCGCTGGCCATGCTGGCTGCACTCAGTGCGGTCTATTGGGTTTTGAAGAGCACACAGGCCCACAGTGTATCGACAGCAGTGCCGGTGGCTGCATCAGGTGCCGAACCATTGGATCCCAAATCCGTAGCCAAGGCCCTGGGAGGTGGTGCCATGGTTTTGGCTGGCAAGGAAGGTGTCTCGGGGCGCACGCCGTTTGTGCTGGTGGGAGTGCTGGCCGAAGGCTCGCGGCGTGGCGCAGCCTTGATTGCTGTGGAGGGTAAACCTGCCAAACCGTATTCCGTGGGTGCGACCGTGGCTGACGGGCTGTTGGTGCAGTCTGTTGCGGGAAGGCGGGCCACTCTGGCCGCAACGGTTGAGGGTCCGGCGCAAATCACATTGGAATTGCCTGCACTGAGCAAGTGATGGTGCAGGTGCGGCAGCCTTTTCTGGACATCTTGCGGGGGGTGGCCGTGTTGTGGATGACAGCGTTCCACTTTGCGTTTGATCTGAACCATTTCGGGTTCATTCACCAGGATTTTTATCGCGACATTGTCTGGACCGGACAGCGAACCTGCATCCTGAGCCTTTTCTTGTTTTGCGCGGGTTTTGGGCAAGCCATGGCCGTTGAGGCCGGACAGGATTGGCGCCGGTTCTGGAAGCGCTGGATGCAAATCGCCCTTTGCGCGGTGGCCGTGAGTGCCGGATCCGCCCTAATGTTTCCGAATAGCTGGATCTATTTTGGGGTGCTGCACGGCATGGCAGCCATGCTCATCGTATGCCGCCTCACCGCGGCGTGGGGGCATTGGCTGTGGCTTGCCGGTGCGGGTGCCATGCTGCTGGCATGGCTTGCACCGCAAATACATGCCGCTCTGCCGATGGCTTCTATTCTGGACACCAAAGTGCTGAACTGGGTCGGGCTGATCAGCCATAAACCCGTGACGGAAGACTATGTGCCCGTTCTACCCTGGTTGGGGGTCATGTGGTGGGGGATGGCCACCGGGCAACTTGTCATTTCTAGGGGCTGGATCAACCGACCAGTGAAAGTTTTTGGTCATTTGCCTGCAGCACCACAACTCGCCTGGATGGGCCGCTGGAGCCTGACCTGGTACATGGTGCACCAGCCGGTGTTGATGGGGGTGCTGACTGTTGTCAGCACCTTGCGATGAACACCGCTCAGTAAGCGCGGCCCTTGGTCACCGTTTCTTTGGTGATTTTCCAGACACCCTTGACGTTTTCAAGGGACAGGGTCTTTTCAACCTTGTCTTTGTAATTGGCAGAGCCGTATTCCTGCGGGAACGATACTTCAGCGGATTGTGTGTCGCACTTGGCTTGAACCACTTTACCAATGGTGATCTGAATGTCGCCCTGTTTACCGATGCGAGCCTTGCGCAGGGTCTCCCATTGCGTGCGATTCATGCCTTTGGTTGGCACAAAATTGGGGGAATAGGAATCCAGATAACGCGTTGCGTCCTTGCGGTTCCATGCATCCAGCCAGGTCTCAACGGTTTTGGTTAGTTCGGCGCACTGCGCACCTGATACAACAGGAACGACAGGTACCGGTAGCACGGCGGCGGCGGGCTTTACCGGATCCGTTGGCAAATTGGCCGGTCGAGAACTGAAGCTGCGATCCAATACTGGAGTAGTCGGGATCTGGCTGTCACATTGCATCAGTTCGTCATCGGCTTCCGAATTGCCGGAAGTTTCAGGTGCATCGCCCGTCAATGGCTGCAATTTCAAAGCACTTAACAATGTGCCCGATACCGCGAGTGTGCGGATGGTGGACAACTGAAGGTCATATTCCGCATTGGCAAGCGCTCGTCGGGCCTGGTAGAGCTCGTTTTCCGTGTCCAGTAAGTCCAGCAAAGAACGTTGCCCAATATCGAACTGCTGTTGGTAAGCCTGGCGCGCCTTGGAAGTGGAGAGCTCATGCTGCGCGAGCAGCTTGATTTGCGCGGTGAGCTTCTGTGTATCGTTCACTGCGATTTCGCCGGTTTGCCAAATATCGCGGCAGGCTTTGTCCCGCAAATCGTAGGCACTTCCAAGCTTTGCTATGTATTGGTTAATGCGCGCTTTGTCGGATCCGCCACGGTACAGGTTGTAATTCAAAACCAGTTCGAAAGCCGTATCCCGATAATCGCCAGTTACACCGCTTTGGTTGGATTCGACGCTCTGACGAGCCCTGAATTCCAAAGTTGGGTAATACGCAGAACGGCGGACGCTGGAGTCAGAGCGATAGCCACGAATCGTCGCGACCGCGGCGAGAAACTCCGGGTTTTTGCGAACTGCCTCTGTCAGATAGCTGGCGCCAGACTTTTGAGGTACGGCTATGGAATCGATAGGCGCCAGAGTCGGAGCAGGCACCACGCCAACCAAACGCTGGTATCTGGCCGATACGTCATGCAAGTTGCTCGATTCTGTGATCCAGTTTGATTCAGCCAACGCCATGCGGCCTGCGGCCTGCTCGAGGTCCACTTTACGGCCCACGCCCGCGGTTACCTTTTGACTGAGGCGATCATGCACTTCCTGATGGGTTGTAAAGTTATCCGCAGCAAGCTGGACCAGTTCGCGATATCGCAGCACATCCATATAGGCGCGTGCGGTTTCCAGTGCCGTTTGATTGCTGGCGGAAAGCAACTCAAAGTAAGCTGTCTGTTGCGCGTAGCTCAGGCGTCTGGTTTCATGCAAAGTGGCAAAACCATCAAACAGGGTTTGGCGCAATTGCAAAGAGGCGCGGTTGCCGGAGTAGCCTAGCGCAGTACTCAGCGCAGGGTTTTTTGTCTCATAAGATCCGCCTGCCACTTCCAAATCAATGCGCGGCATCCAGCCACCTTCACCTACCTTGCGCTCCGCTTTGGCTGCCTCGAGGTTGTGGAAACGCAGTTTTACCTCCGGGTTTTGCAGGACAGCCTTTTCAACGGCGTCCTTTATCGAACCGGGTGATTGTTGTGCGTTTGCACTCAGGCAGAGACCGTTGGCTACAACGATCACGGCAAAGCTTATGGCAGTAAGTTTGGGCATATTCTTGGGAATCGTTTGGGTTATTGGCTATCGTATCGACATGTGACCAAGGAATTGGCACAGGTAGTGCAGGATACAGATTGTTACGATTTTCGTTGAGAATGGGCATTACACATAGATGCATTAGCTGCGGTGGTATCAAAAAGTGAGGTTTTGTGGAAAATTACACGCATCGGGTTGGCGCAGTTCAAGGTTAGCCATATGCCCACTTTCTTGGGTTTTGTCAGTTGGCCAGTAAAGGTCCTGCCACCTCGAGGGTTGAATCGCCTTGTTGTTTTGTTGGCGCTCTCAATTTTTTTCTGGTTGGGGCAGGCCTTTGGTGGGGCCGATTTTGAACGGTTGTTTGCCGCCTATTCGCAGCGATGGGGAAATTCTGTAGCCGCACGGTATAGCGCTTGGCAAAACATGCTTCAAATCGCGCGCGCGGGATCGGACATAGAGCGGCTAAAGCGTGTGAACGACTTTTTCAATCGCCAGATCAAGTTTGCCGAAGACGCTGCGATCTGGAGTCAGCCCGACTATTGGGCGACCCCGCTTGAAACTCTGGGATTGGGAGCTGGCGATTGTGAAGATTTTTCCATTGCGAAGTACTACTCACTGAAGGAAGTTGGGGTTGCACCCGACAAGCTTCGACTCATATACGTGCGCGCCAAGACGGGGTCAACTGACGCTGTGGCCTCACAGGCTCACATGGTCTTGGCCTACTATGCACAGCCAGAAGCCGAACCTTTGGTTCTGGATAACTTGATCAGTGAAATACGCCCCGCGTCGCGCAGACCGGATTTGGTGCCCGTGTTCAGCTTCAACAGCGAAGGCGTGTTTACCGGCGTATCTGGAAAGGAAGCGGTGCCAGCTGCCGGGACCGGGCGGTTGTCGCGTTGGGAAGATCTGCTGAAGCGCGCGCGTGCAGAGGGTTTCGACTGAAACCAGGAGCCATTTAAGGAAAATAAAAATGTCAATGTTTCGTCAATTGTGGCTAGCCATCATTGCCAGTACGCTCATGGCCTTGGCTGGAAGCCTGTTGGTTTCCATGTTGAGTGCGCGGGCATATCTGGAGTCTCAGCTCTCTATCAAGAACACCGATAACGCGACGGCCCTGGCTCTTTCTTTGAGTCAAAGCAATCCGGATGAAGTCACTGTGGAACTGGTGGTGGCTTCTCTGTTCGATGGTGGGCATTACGAGTTGGTGCGCGTGACGAATCCGCAAGGAAAAGTGATTTCCGAGCGTATAGGCTCTGATGGAGATCTGGGCGCCCCCGCCTGGTTCGTGCGGTTGTTGCCAATACATGCACAAGCTGGCCAGGCGCAAATTTCCAGCGGCTGGAAACAGTTTGGAACAGTCACACTGGTCAGTCAAAGCCGCTTTGCGTATGCAGCCCTGTGGAAAAGCGCCCAGGAAATGGTGCTGGC
>DAOQRI010000004.1:0-21194 GCA_035355475.1 Rhodoferax sp.
CTCGATGACATCCTGCGGCGCATGGGCAAACACCAGGACAAGAAGCGTTCGCTGCTGCGGGCCCTGCGGTCGTGGAGCGGCAAAGCCGCAACTGGCCGCAAGCCGTCGCACTGTACGACGGATGTCCCTACTTGATCAGCGCCTCTTTTGCGGGTTTGCATTCAAAGCAAAAGAACAGCAATGAGTTCAGGTAGCGTTTGACCATTCCGCGTGTCCTGAGTTTGTGTTTGCCACATTTGATGCAACTGATCGTTTCACCCGTGCTGCCCGACCCCTGGAAGGGAGAGCCGTTTTCTTTTGAGACGTATCGCAGGCCAGTGGAAGAAATCTCGGTGGTATCGGTTTTGAACATGCGGGTCATTTGCGTTGGAAAGATTCATTGTGTTTCGGCTTGATTTCAAATCTGTGACTTTCCAGTTCGGCAGCCCGAAATGCAGATGTATTTGTCGTGCTGACGCCAAGCGGCGGCGGTAGGAACCACTATTCACGGGAGAGTCCCCCATGTCGATGGATAAAGTCTCGGAGATGCTGCGAAAGCAAAGGCGCGTGGAGGGCATGGTGCATGGCCAAAGCATGCCGCGCCACGAGATCATTGAAACGCTGGTGCAGCGCCAGCACTCGGCGGAGTTGCAGAATTTCATCGCGCAGACGCCATCCGAGGAAATTGGAGCCATTCTGGAGGCGCTGCCGCACGCGGATGCCACCCTGTTTTGGCAGCAGGTGTCAGAAGGGCGACAAAACGAAATCCTCTGGGAGGTGTCCGATGCCTGCCGTGAGCGGCTGGTCGGCAACCGTGAACCGGCCTTTGACGCGACGCAGATCAATGCATTCGAACTGCGCGAAGGCAAATTGCAGCAGGTTGCCATTGAAAGCCGAAAGCATCTGGAGGGCATTCGCCCGGTCTGGATCGACCTGATCAATGCCACCAAAGCCGAGCGCAGCTATGTGGGAGCCCACTTTGGCCTGGCGCTGCCCGATGCAGGCGACATCACGGACCTGGAGGTGAGCACCCGATTCCATGTGGAAGCCAATGGTGATGTGCACTTGCACTCCAACTTCCTGCTTGACCGCGAGGGCAACTCGCGCAGCGTGCCCGTAGTCTTTATCGTGCACCAGGGCATATTGTTCTCGCTGCGCAACGAGGACCTGCCAGTGTTCCGGCTGCAGCGTCGACGCGCCGCTACACAGCCAGGCTATGCGTCGGATTGCACCGATTTGCTGATGGATCTTTACGGCGCGGACGTCGAGTACTCCGCGGACTCTTTGGAGGACATTTACACCACGCTGGGCAAGGTGGGCCGCCAGGTTTTGAGCGAAGCCATCAGCGACCGTGAGGCAGCGGCCATCCTGGGTGATATCGCGGAAGAAGAGGATTTGAATGGCCGAATCCGCAGCAATATTCTGGATACGCAGCGCGCCATCAATTTCCTGATCCGCTGCAAGATACTGTCGTCTGCCCAGTTTGACGACGCGCGTCAGATACTGCAAAACATCGAGTCGCTCAACAGTCACACCTCATTCTTGTTCGACAAAATCAATTTCCTGATGGATGCAACGATTGGTTTCATCAACATCAACCAGAACAAGCGGGTCAATCAGCTAACCGTGTTTGGTGTGGTGTTCATGCCCATCAACATTCTGGCTGGGGTGGGGGGATGTCGGAGTTCTCCATGATGACCCAGGGTATTCCATGGCCACTGGCGTTTGGCGGCTTTTTGCTGGGTGCTGTGGTGCTGGGGGCGCTGACGTATGTTGCGCTCAAGCACTTCGAAACCCGACGCGCCAGACCTCGTGCCCAGTGAAGACAGCATGCATGTTGCACGCGCTGCAGGCGGCATTGAAGCCGAAGACCGCCAGGGCGTGCGGCGCTTCTTTCCGTGCACCATGGTGTCCATTGGTGCGGTGGTGATTGAGGCAAGTCGTTTCTCGCGGGCCGAGGATGTTGCCAATCTGGCGGCGCTGGCCAAGCACGATGCGAAACGTCTGGGAGCAGGGGTGCTGGAGCGCGAAGTCGACCAAATTAGCAGCTAAAAAGGACTCCAGCCCTTGTCGATATTGCGTAAATAGCTATCAGAGTAATAGCAAATGGGGTGAAATGGCGTTCACCCAGGGGCTAGCAACCCAGCACTTCCAGCGACCACGGCGTCTTCTGCCAGGCTTGCGCCTCTTCGCGCAGCAAGTAGGCGGACTGGGGGAATGCCTCGGCCCAGCCGGGGCGGCATCGCAACTGCACCCTCTGGCTGTGCGCATCGGGCCGCGTCAGGGTCATGCCGGCAAGGTCGGGGTCTCGGCGGGCGTGGCTCAGGATCACGGCCAGGCGTAGCGCAATCAGCTGGACTGCCAGATCGGGCTCATCAAGGGCGGCCTCGATCTTGCGCAGTTTGCCGCGATGACCCAGCACCAAGAGGCTCAATCGGTGCATTTCCGAGAGGGAAAAGCCCATGGCATCCGCATTGTCCAGAATATAGGCGCCATGCTTGTGGTAATCGCTGTGCGAAATATGGCTGCCAATTTCGTGCAACTGCGCGGCCCACTTCAGCTTTTGCAGGTGGCGGGTGCTGTGGCCCGATGCAACCACGCCGGGGCCACCCGTCAGTTGGCTGAACAGTTGCGCGGCTACGTTGCCCACTCGCGTGCCGTGGGTTGCGTCCACGGCGAACTTGGTGGCCAGGCGCTGGACGGTCTTGGCTTGCAAGTCATCGTCATGGGTGGAGGAACCGAGCAGATCGCAGATCAGGCCATGGCGCAATCCACCGGCAGCCTGGTGCAGGGTTTTGATGCCCAGCAGGCTAAAAAGCGCGCGCACGATGCTGACGCCTCCGCCAATGATGGCTTTACGGTCTTCGCGCATGCCGGGCAACTTGAGCCGGTCTACGCTTTGTGCGGCAATCAGCTTGTCCATCAACCAGTCGAGCCCGTCTTGTGTGACATTGCCTGCAGGCCATCCGCACGCCACCAGCACGTCAGCAATGGCGCTGACCGTACCGGCCGATCCGTACGCGGTATCCCACAGGCTGGGGTGGTAGGCGTCCAGTGCCTCATCCAGCACGGCCTTGGCTGCAATTTCGGCAATGGCAAACGATTTCTTGGTGAACAGTCCGTCGGCAAAGTAGCGGGTAGACCATGCAATGCTGCCTACGCGGAATGATTCCATCACCACCGGGTGGGGACCTTTGCCCAAAATGAGTTCGGTGGAACGCCCGCCAATGTCGATGACAACGCGCCGCTCATCCGACTGCGGCAGCATCTGGGCCACGCCCTGGTAGATCAGCCGCGCTTCCTCGCGGCCCGAAATCACATTGATGGGGAATCCCAAAATAGCATTGGCCCGCTGCAGAAAGGCGTCGCGGTTGCGGGCCTCGCGCAGAGTTTGTGTAGCCACAGCGCGCACTTCGCCAGGCTGGAAGCCGGCCAGTCGCTCGCCGAAACGGGCCAGGCAGTCCCAGCCGTTTTGCATGGCGGCAGGTGTCAGGTTCCGGTCTTGATCCAGGCCACCGCCCTGGCGGACCGTCTCTTTGAGGTATTCCGTACGTTGAAAGGCGCCGTGTTCGACGCGCCCAATTTCCAGTCGAAAGCTGTTGGATCCCAAATCCACAGCGGCCAGGCGAGTTCCCATTGGTATTGGTTCTTTTTTCTTGGAGGAAGGAGGTTTCGCCTGAGCATAGCACCGGCCGTTTGCGTTCTTGCGGCGGGTCAACGTATCCTGGGTCATCCGACCAAACGGCCATCGACCGTGACCATACTTTGGGTGACAAAGGCAGTGCCCTGACCCTTGGCGTCGGGGGTGATGCGAAAACCACCCAAGTCCACCGGGTTGCGCCGTGCAAAAGCCTGCAGTGCGTTGGCGCGGGTCAGCGGGCCATCCATGCTCTCCAGCACTTCGAATGTGTAGCGCGCAGCGACGTAGCCTGCCAGGCTCAGGGGAGTGGGCGGCTCATCAAACAGCCGACCCAGCGCGTTGCGGTAAGCCTTCACAACCGGAAGACTGGAGTTGACCATGGGAACGACCTGGGTGGCGATCATGGGCGTAAAGCGGGAGACACCCAGTTGCTGCACGCTTTGCAGGTTCACGTCGGACATGGCAACCAGGTAGCGCTGCGTGGCCTGCTTTTCCACGCCTTGGGCAAAACGAACCATCTCCGGTGTGCCGCCCACAAACAGCAGAACCCGGGGGCTATCGGGAGTGAGCGTTTGCGCCAGGTCACGCAAATCACCGTCCGTCTGGTACGAGGTGATCGAAAGCTTCAACGCCCGGGCGATGTGTTCCAGATCCTTGCGGTAGGCGCTGAATTCTGCGGCTGATCCGTAGACTGCACCGACGTGCGCTATTCCCATGACGGACAGCGACCGGATGGCAAGGGCGATCTGGTCCTGACGCGACGCGAAAATGGGGAATGTGTTGGAGGAGGCAGCCGTGTCCACGTTTTGTAGCCAGGGTGCGACATGAGGAAGATCCGGCCAATCGCGGCGCAGCAAGTCCGTCAGCAACGCGGCAGTTCTGTCGCCCGCAGAGCCAAACAGGGCCACGCATTGGGGCTCTGCCTTCAGGCTGTCCATGGCGGCGCGCAGGCTTGCGGCGCTGCCGTCGACTTCAATCACCCGGTGCCGGATCGGTGTGCCGTGAATGCCACCTTTGGCATTGATTTCCTGCCAGGCGGTTCGCGAGCCCACCAGGAAGTCTTTGGACACATCCAGCTGGCTGTTTGACATGTCCACGATCTGCACCACCGCTGGCGTTCGACTGCTCCCATTGCTTTTAGAGGACTGGGACCACACTGGCAAAGCACCGGCGATGGAGACTCCCACGAGGGTGCGAAGCGACCGTCGACGGCCAGAGTTGTGTGGTTGAGTCATAACGGTCGCGCGCACCCGTGAAAGAATTATTTCTTGACGGGTGGCAACAGGACGGTATCGATGGTGTGGACGACGCCGTTGGTCGCAGCCAAATCGGCAGTGACCACCGCGCCGCTTTCGATGGTGACAAAGTCGCCTGCCTTGGACAGCGCCACATTGGCACCGTTGACCGTCTTGGCGTTGCTGTTTTTCACATCGGCCGCCATGGTTTTTCCAGGGACGATGTGGTAGGTCAACACGGCTTTGAGCTTGTCCGGGTGCTGTGCCAGGTCCGCCATCGTGGCAGCGGGAACGGCCTTGAATGCGTCATTGGTGGGCGCAAACAGGGTGAATGGGCCGCCGGTTTTCAGTGTTTCGGCCAAGCCAGCCTTGACCACCAGGCCGTTCAATGTGCTGAGCGCCGGATTGGCCGCAATGGATTCCGCCAGATTGACCGGCGTGGACGTTGTCGCGCAACCCGCGAGAGCAAGGGCTAGGCCGGCGACCACTGCAGTACGGCGTGAGAGGAGGGATACATTGAACTGTGACATGGTGTGTTCCGTCAGGTTGGTTGAAAAGCATGAAGCGTAAGAACCTCATGTGACAAGACTGTGACAAGATCGTGAAGGTTTCGGGTTAGTTCATGTTTGTCACACAGCTGTCACATTAGTTTCTTAAAGTCCTCGTATTCCTCAATCAACCGCACAAAAGGTTATCCATGCGAATCACTTTCAAACTCCCGCTCGTATCTCTGGCCGTAGTCTCCACGTTGGGTTTCGCCGGTGCCGCTAGCGCCCAGGAAATTACGGGAGCAGGTGCAACATTTCCCGCTCCGATTTATGCGAAATGGGCGGCAGACTACAACAAGGCGACTAAAGTCAAGGTCAACTACCAGTCCATCGGTTCGGGTGGTGGCATCAAGCAAATTGACTCCAAGACCGTTGATTTTGGTGCGTCTGACATGCCACAGACAGATGAAGTACTGAAGTCCAAGGGGCAAATGCAGTTTCCCACCGTGATGGGCGGTGTGGTTCCCGTGATCAACGTCAAGGGTATTGAACCCGGTCAGTTGAAGTTGACTGGCACATTGCTGGCCGACATCTTCCTGGGCAAGATTTCGCGTTGGAATGACCCTGCACTGAAAGCTCTGAATCCGACTTTGGCCCTGCCAGATGCCGCCATTGCCCAGGTTCGCCGCGCTGATGGTTCGGGTACTACCTTCATTTTCACCAACTACTTGAGTAAGATCAGCGCCGAGTGGAAGTCCAAGGTGGGCGAAGGCACAGCCGTGAACTGGCCTGTCGGTGCGGGTGGCAAGGGCAATGAAGGTGTTGCTGCGTTTGTGGGGCGCTTGCCAAATTCCATGGGGTATGTGGAGTATTCCTACGTCAAGCAGAACAAGATGACCTATGCGGTAATGCAAAACTCCGCAGGCAATTTCATCAAGCCTGAAGACGACTCGTTCAAAGCAGCTGCAGCTGGTGCAGATTGGGCCAAATCGTTCTATCAGATTTTGACCAATCAACCTGGCAAGGATGCTTGGCCCATTTCCGGTGCTACTTTCGTTCTGATGCATACCAAGCAGGACAAGCCAGCGAATGCAACGGAAGTCCTGAAGTTCTTTAGCTGGGCCTATGTGAATGGCGATAAGACAGCAGCTGATCTGGACTACGTGCCGATGCCAAAGCCGGTGATTGCCGCTATTGAAAAAGCGTGGGGTGAAATCAAGGATGGATCCGGCAAACCTGTCGCGTTCAAATAACTGACACGCGCTCGATTCGGGTTTGTACGGAAGTCAAACATGTCATCTACACTGGCAAGCGGCGACTTTTCGTCCAAACCATCTGCAACTCAGTCGGTTCGCGTAATGATTCAACCCCCTCCTAAAAAGATGGCCCGCTCGGGCCCCATGGCTGACCGTATCTTTGGCTGGATGGCCAAGGGTGCGGCATTTCTGACTTTGGGAATGCTGTTGGCCATTCTGGCTTCGTTGACCATCAGCGCCTGGCCTGCCATTGAGAAGTATGGGCTGGGTTTCCTGACCAACACCACCTGGGACCCGGTCAAGGAGGAGTTTGGCGGGCTGGTGATGATCTACGGAACACTGGCCACCTCTTTTATTGCCTTGTTGATTGCTGTGCCGGTCAGCTTTGGTATTGCGTTGTTTCTGACGGAGCTGTCACCTGCATGGCTCAAGCGGCCTCTGGGTACTGCCATCGAACTGCTTGCCGCGGTGCCCTCCATTGTTTATGGCATGTGGGGCCTGCTGGTCTTTGGACCGGTGCTGGCGACCTATGTGCAACAGCCGCTTCAGGCCGCATTTGCGGGTGTTCCATATTTGGGTGCTTTCGTGTCTGGCCCGCCGGTTGGTATTGGTATTTTGTCGGCGGGTGTCATTCTGGCGATCATGATCATTCCGTTTATTGCAGCGGTGATGCGCGATGTTTTTGAAGTGACACCGGCTTTGCTCAAAGAGTCTGCCTATGGCCTGGGCGCAACCACCTGGGAGGTGGTGACCAAGGTCGTGTTGCCCTATACGAAGGCGGGCGTGATTGGCGGAATCATGCTGGGTTTGGGGCGTGCGATTGGCGAAACCATGGCGGTCACTTTTGTGATCGGCAATTTCAACCAGCTCGATTCGCTCAGCCTGTTCCAGGCTGCCAACAGCATCACCTCGGCGCTGGCGAATGAATTTGCCGAAGCCGGAGAGGGCCTGCACCAGGCATCACTGATGTACCTCGGGCTGGTGCTGTTCTTTATTACGTTTGTGATTCTCTCGCTGTCCAAACTGTTGCTGTCCCAACTGCGTAAGGGCGAAGGTACCAAAACATGAGCGCACCAGCAGACAAACAATCGCGCGCCGCCAAGTTTGCACGGCGCAAGGTAGTAAACAACATTGCCACGACCATGGCGTTGGCCGCCATGGCTTTTGGTCTCTTTTGGTTGTTCTGGATTTTGTGGGAAACCCTGCTGCTGGGCATTGGCGGCTTGTCGGTGGCCACCTTTACCCAAATGACGCCTCCGCCAAACGATGAAGGCGGTCTGGCGAACGCCATCTTTGGCTCGCTGCTCATGGTGGTCCTGGCTACCTGCTTGGGTACGCCCATTGGTGTGATGGCGGGTATCTACCTGGCAGAGTTTGATACCAAGAGCTGGCTCGCGTCTTTGACCCGCTTTGTCAATGACATTCTGTTATCGGCGCCATCGATCGTTATTGGATTGTTTGTCTATGCGGTGGTGGTTTCGCGCTTCAAATCGTTTTCGGGTTACGCAGGTATTCTGGCGTTGTCTTTGCTGGTGATACCCGTAGTGATCCGCACGACTGAGAACATGCTGCAACTGGTTCCAGCCGGGCTGCGCGAAGCGGCCTATGCGCTGGGCGCGCCGAAATGGAAAGTCATCCTGAGCATCACGCTCAAAGCAGCGAGAACCGGTGTCATCACCGGGGTGTTGCTGGCCGTGGCCCGCATTGCCGGTGAAACAGCGCCCTTGTTGTTCACCGCCCTGAGCAACCAGTTCTGGACATCCTCTCTGAGTGAGCCCATGGCCAGCTTGCCGGTCACCATATTCAAGTTCGCCATGAGCCCCTATGAAAACTGGCAGAAGCTGGCGTGGGCTGGCGTGTTCATCATTACCGCAGCCGTTCTGGGGCTCAATATTCTGGCGCGCGTATTGACCCGCACCAAGATTTGAATCGCTCCATCGCCACACATACGAACCCAATCCCATGCTACATACTTCTACGACTCCGGTAAAAACAAAGATCGCCGTCAAGGATCTGAATTTTTACTATGGCAAGTTTCACGCACTCAAAGGAATCAACCTGGAGATTCCCGAGAACAAAGTGACCGCGTTTATTGGTCCCTCTGGCTGCGGCAAGTCCACGCTTCTGCGCATTTTCAACCGCATGTTTGAGTTGTATCCGGAGCAACGCGCGGAAGGCGAGATTCTGCTGGATGGCGAGAACCTGCTCACCAGCAAAGAGGACGTGGCCCTGTTGCGTGCCAAGGTTGGTATGGTGTTCCAGAAGCCGACACCGTTTCCCATGTCAATTTTTGACAATATTGCGTTTGGTGTGAAGTTGTTTGAATCGCTCAACGCCACCGACATGGAAGAGCGGGTGGAGTGGGCATTGCGCAAGTCTGCCTTGTGGACCGAAGTCAAAGACAAATTGCACCAAAGTGGCTCCAGCCTGTCGGGCGGACAGCAGCAGCGTCTGTGTATTGCCCGGGGGATCGCCATCAAGCCCGAAGTGCTGTTGCTCGATGAGCCTTGCTCCGCGCTGGACCCTATTTCGACGGCCAAAGTTGAAGAGTTGATTGTGGAGCTCAAGAGTGACTACACGGTCGTCATCGTCACACACAACATGCAGCAGGCTGCGCGTTGCAGTGACTTCACGGCCTACATGTACCTGGGTGATCTGGTGGAGTTTGGTGCAACTGAGCAGATGTTCTTTAAACCCACACGCAAAGAAACAGAAGACTACATAACCGGCCGATTTGGATAGAAAGAAAACTATGGCAGACAAACATTTATCTACGCAGTTCGATAGCGAGTTGACGACAGTCTCTTCGCAGGTCATGGAACTGGGCGGGCTGGTCGAATCCCAAATCCGACGCGCCATCTACGCGTTGTCGCAATTCAGTGTCGAGGTCGCCAATGAGGTGACTGCCAATGAGGTCCGCGTCAATGCCATGGAGGTGGAAATTGACCGCGATTTGTCGTCCATCATCGCGCGGCGCCAACCCACGGCGCGCGACCTGCGCCTGTTGATCGCAATTTCCAAGACCACGGCGAATTTGGAGCGCGTTGGAGACGAAGCGGAAAAGATTGCACGCATGGTGTTGTCCATCATTCAGAGCGGCTCTCCACGGTCCCTGCCATCACTGGAGTTGCGCGTGGCTGCGGATCTGGCTTCGGGTCTGCTCAACAAGGCATTGGATGCATTTGCACGTTTGGATGTGACTGCGGCGGTCGCCATTCTGAAAGAGGACAATCTCATCGATGCGGAGTTTGATGGCTTTGTGCGCAAGCTCATTACCTACATGATGGAAGACCCGCGCATGATTTCGCCCAGCCTGGACCTGTTGTTCCTGGCCAAAGCCATTGAGCGGATTGGCGACCATGCCAAGAATATTGCCGAGTTCATTATTTATGTGGTCAAGGGTGAAGACGTGCGGCATACCACCATGGAACAGATTGAGTCGGTGATCAAGTGAGAACTATGCCTTCGGTTCTCGTGGTGGAGGATGAGTCCTCGATTGCCGAACTTATCGCCGTCAACTTGCGGCACAACGGTTTCAGGCCGATTTGGGCGATGGACAGCGCAACCGCGCAGCGCGATCTGGATGCGGGCTTGCCTGACCTGATTTTGCTGGACTGGATGCTGCCCGGTGAAAGTGGTTTGACGCTGGCCAAACGCTGGCGTGCCGACCCAAGAACACAGGCTGTCCCCATCATCATGCTGACCGCCCGCGGCGATGAGGCCGACCGCGTGGCGGGTCTGGATGCGGGTGCTGATGACTATATTGCCAAGCCGTTCTCCACCAAAGAGTTGCTGGCACGCATTCGGGCCGTGCTGCGCCGTCGCACACCCGAGCAGGCTGGTGAAGTGCTGACGCTGGGCGCCCTGGTATTGGACCCCACGACGCACCGCGTGTCGTTTGAAGAAAGACCTTTGAAACTGGGTCCGACGGAGTTCAAACTGCTTCACTACTTCATGGGGCACGCTGAGCGCGTGCACAGCCGTGCCCAATTGTTGGACAAAGTGTGGGGTGACCATGTGTACATCGAAGAGCGTACCGTCGATGTCCATGTGAAGCGACTGCGCGAAGCCATGGCACAGGCTGGGCCTATGGTGGAAACTGTACGCGGTGCTGGCTACCGATTGACCGTGAAACCTGTTGCAATGACCGTCAGTGTGGCGACAGAGAAAGCCAGTCCGCAGCCCGGATAGGGCATCCCCAAATGCTTTGGCGACTGATTACCCTTGTGCTATTTCAAACCGGTGCTGCAGGTTTGGGATGGTTGATAGCGTCCGCTGGTGATGAGCGCGCCTCCGCGCTGATTTTTGCACTGGGGGGTGGGCTGGTCTGGTTTGTGATGGACAGCCTGCGGGGCCTGCGCTTGCTGCGATGGCTGCGCGGTGGAGCGGCAACGGATTTATCCCTCGGCAACGGTCTGTGGGGTGAAGCACACGACCGGGTCCGTCGACTGCTACGTGCCGGAAATCGCCAGGCACTGGAAAGTGATAACCGCCTGGAAGATTTCCTGGCGGCTTTGCAGGCATCTCCCAATGGTGTTGTACTGCTGGACGTGAATGCGCGCATTGAATGGTTCAACCAGACGGCGGCTGAACATTTTGGATTTGATCCGCAGCGCGACATGCTCCAGCATATTGGCAACCTGGTGCGCGATCCGGGTTTCGGTGCCTATCTGGCTGCGCGCGACTTTTTGCATGATGTCACGATGCAAGGGCGGGATAGCAAGGCGTCCAAACCGATCAAACTGTCGGTGCATCTGCATCCCTACGGTGAAGGACGCGTGCTTTTGCTATCGCGAGACATTACCGCCGTTGAGCAGGCCGAGGCGATGCGCCGAGACTTTGTGGCCAATGTTTCCCACGAGATCCGCACGCCGCTGACGGTTCTGGCAGGGTTTGTAGAGACCTTACAGACGCTTTCTCTGGACGAGCAGGAGCGTCAGCGCTATCTGGGTTTGATGTCGCAGCAAGCCCAGCGCATGCAAACCCTGGTAAGCGATTTGTTGACGTTGTCCCGCCTGGAGGGTAGCCCGTTGCCATCGGTCACCGATTGGGTGCCCATGGATTTGATGATGCGGCAGTGTGAGCAGGATGCATTGGACCTTTCACGTATTCTGTCGGTCCAGCCCCATGATTTGGTCTTTCAACGCGACACCGGATGTGAAATTGCAGGCTCTTCGACGGAGCTTCACAGCGCGCTGTCCAACCTGATCAGCAATGCCATTCGCTACACACCGGTGGGTCGGCGAATTGAAGTGGAGTTCAGGATGCAGCCAGACGGAAGCGCCATCTTCCAGGTTCGCGATCAAGGACCCGGAATTGCGCAGGAGCACATTCCACGATTGACGGAGCGCTTCTACCGCGTCGACCGCAGCCGCTCACGGGATACCGGGGGAACGGGTCTGGGTTTGGCTATCGTCAAACATGTGTCCCAACGGCATGGAGCCGAACTGTCGATTGAAAGCGTGCCGGGAAAAGGTTCTACGTTTTCGATTCGATTTCCAGCCCAGCGCGTTCGTCGGGCACTTGTGAATTGAAGTTCTAGCTTGGCTGTGGCCTCTGTTTGAAGAGCAAGACCGACTCGCCAGCATTGGCTGCGTGGTGGATGATGTCTTGCAACTCCCAACGTGTCTGGTCAACTTCTTTGGGAACCGTTAAATCGGTTCGCGGCTCTACCAGCAGCCAGGGGCATGTCGGCTCACTTTGCATGACCTTGAGCTGCAACTTGCCGTAGAACTGGAATGCTGCCACCTGACCCTGACCCAATCCAAGGGTTTCCACACATCCGGGGAACTGCATTCTGTTGGTGGTACCCCTGACCAGCGCGGTATAGCTCTGGGCATAGTTAAGCAGGGGCATCCAAAGCGTCATAAGCAACAACCAGCTCAGCGCTGCACCACCGGCTGGCAGAACCAGACTTTTCCAGATGGCGGCGCGGTGGCGGCCAACCCGCCACTTCACCAGCCATGCCCACGCCAGCGTAGCGATGCATGCAATGGCAAACGTGAAGAGTGAGAAGCTGGCTTCAAATCCCGGCGCCAGTCGCGCTACGTTGGCTGCTGGTTGCGCCGGAACGCCTGTTTGCATGGCAATCCAGACGACCCAGATGATGAAAGCACAGCCCGAAAAGAAGAGCAGGGTGAACCAGTCGATGAGCGCTGCGACCTGGCGTTTGAGCGTGGGCAGCGCAAATGCCGCCAGCGTCGCCATGGCTGGCAATGCCAATAGCAAGCTTCGGTCTGAAGAACCGGTCGTCAAAGTGGACATCAGGCAGACGCCAACAAACCAGGCTGGCAATGCGACGTGACGGCTGATTCGCCGGTTGAATAACTGGTGGCGCCAGCGCCAAAGCGTCCAGAGCGTCAAGGGCCAGGCCGGCCAGGTAAACCATATCAAGAGTTGCACATAGCCGCTCCAATCGGACCACGCTGCGCCTGGGAGTTCGATTTTCCAGCGCAGTATGTCCAGCGACAGCGCCAGAGCCAACGTCAGCAGGCTTGTAATGGCAATCGCCGCACTCTCCAGGGCAATACTGCGGGCTGTTGCCGATCCCTTGTCCTTTTCGGCGTGGTCAAGGTAATGCAGCAGCGCACTGCCGGTGCCCAAAAGGAATGCAACGGTGGGGGCACCAGACAGTGAAAGGCCCACCAATCCCGCAGCCGCTGCCATCGCAGGTCCGAGCTTGCGGTTCGGCAGGGCAGCCATGGCATAAAAAAACAACGATGCAAATCCAAGCTGCGACAAGGCGGGTGTCGTCTCGTGCGACAGCTGTGCAAGGCCCAGGCAGGCAATAAATGCCAACAGTCCGCCATCGGCCATGGCACGGGCATAGTCGGCGGGCAGCGCTTCGCCTCCAAAGGCAAAGGCGACTGGCTGGGCCAGCGGATTGCGCGCCAAATAGTAAGTACCGTACCAGGTTGTGACCATGGAAAGCGCCAACAGCAGCCCAAACGGGATGCGCACCATGAAGTCTGTCGCGACCCAGGCGGGCGCAAATTGAATAGCCCATGCACCCAGCCAGTACGGCAGGACCGCCGGGTTGTCTGTTGGCACCCCCATCAAGGTGGGCGCCAGCCAACTGGAGCTGCCCTGGGCCAGTTCTGCCATGTAGCCCAGTGCCGCCATGTCAGCGCTTTTCCATGCATCACGGCCAATGAAGCCACTGAACACGTACGCGCAGCACAGCAGCAATAGTGCCCAGCGGGGAAAGCGCCGGGCACCAGCTTGTGTGACGATGGCAGGGGTGGGAATATTCACTGGATACGTTGCAATGAAAAAAGCAGCGCGGAAAACCGGGCTGCTTTTTTGTGATGTTTCAGGCCAAAACCTGAATCAGACTTATTCGGCTGCTGCAGGCGCTGCGGCCTTGCCTTTTCCGAAGCGGTTGCGGAAGCGCTCGACACGGCCACCCATGTTGTCCACGGATTTTTGTGTACCCGTGTAGAAAGGATGCGATTCGCTGGTGGTATCGAGCTTGTACAGAGGCAGCTTGCGGCCGTCTTCCATATCAATCATCTCTTTTGTGTTGGCGCATGAACGTGTCACAAACTTGAAGTTGTTGGACATGTCCATAAAGCACACTTCACGGTAATTGGGGTGAATGCCTTCTTTCATACTATCTCCATCAGTAGCAATAGCCGCGCCGGCCAATCCAGCGTACTTTTCGCGTAAACCCAGAATTATATAACTAGTTAGCCGCCCCGGCGCATCATGTCGAAGAACTCGCTGTTGGTCTTGGTGGCGCGCATTTGCTTGAGCACCATTTCCATGGCCTCGACTTCGTCCATGTTGTACAGGAACTGTCGCAAGATGCGGGTTTTTTGCAGAATTTCGGGCTGCAACAACAACTCTTCACGGCGCGTGCCGCTGCGGTTGAGTTGGATCGACGGAAACACGCGCTTTTCATACAAACGGCGGTCCAGGTGGATTTCGCTATTGCCCGTACCCTTGAACTCTTCAAAAATCACTTCATCCATGCGGCTGCCGGTATCGACCAGTGCGGTGGCAATGATGGTGAGCGAGCCGCCTTCTTCCACGTTGCGGGCTGCGCCCAGGAAACGCTTGGGGCGCTGCAGGGCGTTAGAGTCCACGCCGCCTGTCAGCACCTTGCCGGAGGATGGAACCACGTTGTTGTACGCGCGGGCCAGACGGGTAATGGAGTCCAGCAGGATGACCACGTCTTTCTTCAATTCGACCAGACGCTTGGCGCGCTCGATCACCATTTCGGCGACGTGCACGTGACGGGCGGCGGGTTCGTCGAAAGTAGAGGCAATCACTTCGCCCTTGACGGTGCGCTGCATTTCGGTCACTTCTTCCGGGCGCTCATCAATGAGCAGCACCATCAGGTAACTATCGGGGTAGTTAGTGCTGATGGCGTGCGCAATGTGCTGCATCATCACGGTTTTACCGCTTTTGGGCTGTGCCACGATCAGGGCGCGCTGTCCCTTGCCGATGGGCGCAATGATGTCGATGACGCGTCCGGTGATGTTCTCGTCGCCTTTGATTTCACGCTCGAGCTTCATCTGCTCCTTGGGGAACAGGGGCGTCAAGTTCTCGAACATCACCTTGTGCTTGTTTTCTTCCGGCCCGCCGCCGTTGACGCGGTCGAGCTTGTTCAACGCAAAGTAGCGCTCGCCGTCCTTGGGTGTGCGCACCTCGCCCTCGATCATGTCACCGGTGTGCAGGTTAAAGCGTCGCACCTGACTGGGGCTGATGTAGATGTCGTCAGTCGATGCGGTGTAGCTGGTGTCGGGGCTGCGCAAAAAGCCAAAGCCGTCGGGCAAGATTTCCAGCACACCGTCTGCAATGATTTGTTCGCCTGTGCGAGCCCGCTTTTTGATGATGGCAAACATCAGCTCCTGCTTGCGCATGCGGCCGGTGTTTTCGATCTCAAGCTCTTCAGCCTGTTTGAGGACTTCAGAAACGTGCAGTGCCTTGAGTTCGTTTAAATGCATGGAGTGGGTCCCGTCGGGGAGTTGACCGAAAAATCGGAATAATGAAAAAATTCAGGGGAGAGGGAGATTGAGGCGAGACGTGTCGCTCAATGTGTCACTTTAGCCTCGGTGTTCTTAGCCCGGAAAGCGGGACCAGCCCTTGTGGGTCGCTGGTAGACGGTTGGGATTATGACAGGAAAAAACGACCGCGAAGCTGTGTCGCGGTCGAGAGGCCGAAATCAAGCCAATTGCTGGTCGATAAAGGCGATCAGCTGGGCCTTGCTCAGCGCGCCCACCTTGGTAGCTGCCAACTGGCCATCCTTGAACAACATCAGTGTTGGAATGCCGCGAATGCCAAATTTGGCGGGGATCTCACGGTTCTCGTCCACGTTCATCTTGGCGATGCTCAGTTTGCCTTCATAGGCGGTAGAAACTTCGTCCAAAATGGGTGCAATCATTTTGCAAGGGCCACACCATTCAGCCCAATAGTCCACCAAAATGGGGTGTGCAGATTTCAGCACATCCGCTTCGAAAGTGGAGTCGGTTACATGTTTGATCAGGGCGCTGGCCATGGGGTTTCCTTTTGGAGTTTGCGAACTATCTGAAGTGGCAGTTATTGTGACAGAAACCAAGTTCTTGCCGGGCCTGCAACAGCTATGAGCAGCATAGCGAAAATTGATTTGCCACTTCAAAGTGGGGTAGATCTGGTGTCATTGCACCCGTCCGTAGTGTTGTGGACCCATCCTTCGACGGGATTGCTGTCCCGACTTGCCGAGCAGATGCGTGTGCGCAATGCCCATCCGGCGCGCACGCTGGTTCTGCTTCCCTATGCCCAACTATTGCCTCTGGCTGTGCGGTTGTGGGGACAGTGCAATCCCAACGGATTCGCCCCGCAATTTGAGACCACGTTGAACTGGAGTACCCGCCTTGGAGGTTTTTCGCCCGGCCCGACCGATATTGCCTTCGACATGGCGCTGGACAGTTTGACGGCTGGTGCCTTGTTGCGCAGCGCAGGTCTGGGTGCGCAGCATGACGCACTTGCAGGCCTGCTGGTGCAGGCGGCGCACCAATTGGGCCCTCTGGCGGCCGCCTGCCCTCCATCGGAGCGCGCCGATTGGGCGCAGCATGCGCGACGGTCTGCAGTGATTGGCATGGAGAACCCGGCGTTGGCGACCGAAGCGGCAGTGGCACGCATTGCCGTCGAATGGGCTGCCCAATCGGCCTATGCCAGTGACTTGGTGTTTAGCGCGCAGGCCCAGGGTATGCTGGACTGTCTGATCGTAGTCCGGGGGCTTGCGGCAGACCCTATGCTTGCGGCGCTGCAACGGACGTGGGGTGAGCGCCTGGCGAGCCTGGGTCTGGTCCCTGACGTTCAAAACCCAATCCTAGAAGGTGACTGTGCCATCGCCTGGCATGCCTGTGCAGATGCAGAAGACGAAGCGCAGCGCGCTGCGGCCTGTGCCGTACAACATACTGTGGCTGGGCGTATTCCCTTGACGTTTGTCTCCACTGACCGAGCTTTGACACGGCGGGTGCGCTCCATGCTGGAGAGTGCGGGCGTTCAGATACGGGATGAGACAGGCTGGAAGCTGTCCACCAGTCGCGCTGCGGCCCAGGTCATGGCGTTGTTGAAAGCCGCAGCGTGGAATGCGTCTGCCGATGCGGTGCTGGCATGGCTCAAGATGGCACCGGCATTTGCTTCAAACGTGGGTGAGCTTGAAGCGGCCATGCGAAAAGACCAGTGCAGTGACTGGGGCCGGGCCGCCAGCGGTTTGAATGTGCAATCCACGCCAGCGGCCATGCAGCTGCTGGCAGATGCCAATCGTGTGCGCGATGCGGTGAAGCGCAGTCGTACGCTGGTGGCATGGTTGTCTGCAATGCGCGATGCCTTGCAAACCTGCGGTATGTTGGAGGGTTTGCAGGTCGATGGACCGGGCGCCGAGGTATTGGCTGCCCTGCGCCTGACGCAACCGGCATTGCTCGCCTGGGAACGCCTGCTGGACCAGGCACTGTGGGCGGGCCAGCGCATGGACCTCACCGATTTCACCCATTGGGTCAATCAGGCACTGGAAGGTGCCAGTTTCTCTCCCCCATACCCGGCGCACGAGCAGGTCGTTTTCTTGCCCATGAGCCAGATGCTGGCACGCCCGTTTCCGGCTGTGGTGCTGGCGGGGTGCGATGAGGTTCGCCTCAACCCCTCGCCCGAGCCACCGGGTGACTGGACGGTGCCCCAGCGTGCTGCACTGGGCCTGCCAACTCGCGAAGAATTGCGTGCAGTTACCACATCCGCATGGATGCACGCCCTGCAAACACCCTATTGCGATGTGCTCTGGCGGTCCAGTGACGACGCAGGCGAAACCCTGCTGCCCAGCGCACTGGTGCAACGGGTACAACTGGAGCGTGGAGGGTTGACGCAGCTAGTTGACCCGCGTCGGGCCCGAACGGTCGCACCCGCTCCCGTGCAGCGGCCTCAGCCCGATGGTCGGCACCTGCCTGTCAAATCGCTGTCTGCTAGCGCCTACGAGGACATGCGTACCTGCCCCTACCGGTTTTTCGCCATGCGCCAATTGGGTCTGCGCAGTGTGGATGAGCTCGAAGCCGTGGTGGATAAGCGCGACTTTGGCGTATGGCTGCACGCCGTTCTCAAGCGTTTTCATGAAGCGCTGGAAGCGTTGGGTCAAGCGGATGAAACCGTGAGGCGCACCCTCATGGACGATGCCAGCCTGGCGATTACGCAGTCCATGGGGCTGGCAGATGGTGAATTCTTGCCGTTTGCGGCGGCATGGCCGGCCGTGCGCGATGGCTACTTGCGCTGGTTGGAGCAGCACCAGGCCAGTGGGGCCGCATTTTCCAGTGCTGAGACCGACCATTCCCAGCGCCTGGGCCCCGTGACCCTGGTGGGCCGCATAGACCGCACCGACACCTTGCCAGATGGTGAATTGCTGGTGCTGGACTACAAGACCGAGAACGCGGCGAAAACCGCGAGCCGCATCAAGGAGCCGCTTGATGACACCCAGATTGCTTTTTACGCAGCCCTTCTTCCCAACGACACCTTGCAGGGCGCGTATGTCAATGTGGGAGAGCGTGAAGGTACCAGGACCTACACCCAGCGTGACATCGTTGACGCGCGGGATGCGCTGGTTGCGGGTGTGATGCATGACATGCAGCGCATCGCGCAAGGTGAGCCCCTGCTCGCGCTGGGCGATGGTTCGGCTTGCGACTTTTGTCAGGCGCGCGGCCTGTGCCGTAAGGATTTCTGGATATGACAGCCCCGGCCGCTTTTGAACACAACGGCGCCACCGTTGCGCGCTCGCGCTTCTACGCCATTGCCTGTGACCCGCGTCGCAGCGTCGCGGTGGAGGCCTGTGCAGGCGCGGGCAAGACCTGGATGCTGGTGTCGCGCATGCTGCGTGCCCTGCTGGAAGGCTGTGCGCCGCACGAAATTCTGGCCATCACATTCACCAAGAAGGCTGCTGGTGAAATGCGCCAGCGACTGCAGGAGTGGTTGCTGCAATTTGCCAGCCAAAGCGATGACCAGCTGCGCCAGGAGCTGCTTAACCGGGGTGTGGTGCAGGAGCCCAGTACAGACCAATTACAGCGCTTGCGCCAATTGCACCATAGCCTGCTGATGGGAGGCCGGCCGTTGCAGATTCGTACCTTCCACAGCTGGTTTGCGGCACTGGTGCGCAGCGCCCCCATGCAGGCACTGGCCGATTTGGGTCTGCCCAGCCAGTACGAGTTGCTGGAAAACGATGCCCAAGCCGTGGCCCAAGTCTGGCCGCGCTTTCACAGCCGTGTGGCGGGCGACTCAGCGGCCCGCGCCGACTACCTGGCCGCCGTTGCCCAGTTCGGGCGCCACCAGACCCACAAGGCGCTGGAAGCCGCATTGTCCAAACGGGTGGAGTTTGCACTGGCCGATGCGCAGGGCGTGGTGGATACCTCGGTTCGCCCGTTTGCCGATCAGTTTCCCGACTTTGCCGGCGTGGCTACGCCCGAGGGTCTTCTGGACGACTCCGTTGTTCGCACTCTGCTGCTGGACGCCGCACGAATGCTGGGCGCGTCGTCGCTAAAGACCTGCATCGAAGCTGCCAGCGATCTGGAACGCGCGGTCACGTCGGGCGATTTGGCGGGCGCGCAAGACGCACTGCTCACGCAAAAGGGCACGCCACGCAAACTCAGTGACAAAGTGGCCGGTATTGAAACGGTGCGCCAGGCACAGGATTGTCTGATGGCCATCGCCCAGGCCCAAGTCCAGCACCAGGCTTGGCTGCACCAGCACCGCATGGCGCGGCTGACCCGCCTGTTGGCGCAAGACTATGCCCAGCTCAAGCGTGAGCGTGGCTGGCTGGACATGGGCGATCTGGAGCGTGCTGCCCTGGCCTTGATGTCGGACCCGGTGCTCAGCGGCTGGGTGCAGGAGCGGCTGGATGCCCGCGTGCGCCATCTGCTGATCGATGAGTTTCAGGACACCAACCCCTTGCAGTGGCAAGCCCTGAGCGCGTGGTTGTCGGGCTACACCGGCGCAGGCCAGGCGCCCAGTGTGTTCCTGGTGGGTGATCCCAAGCAAAGTATTTACCGCTTCCGCCGTGCTGAGCCCCAGGTTTTCAAGGCGGCGCAACGGTTTGTTGCCGAGGGTTTGGGTGGCGACTTGCTCAGCTGCGACCACACACGCCGAAACGCACCGGTCATCGTGGATGGGGTGAACCAGGTCATGGGGCAGGCGCAGGCATCCGGCGAGTTCGAGGGCTACCGGGCGCACAGCACCGAGTCGGTGGAGTCGGGTTATATCTACCGGCTGCCGCGCATCGAACGGGATGCAGTGCCGGATGACGGTGGCCCCGACACCGCACCCAGCTGGCGCGACAGCCTGACCACGCCACGCATGATCGCCGAGGAGACCCGCAAGACGCTGGAATGCCGTCAGGCTGCGCGCTGGCTGGCGCAACAGTTGCAGACGGGCGTCCTGAAGCCCAGCGATGTGATGGTGCTGGCCCGCAAGCGCGAGCGTCTGGGCCTGATGCAGGCCGAGCTGGCGGCCCTTCACATTGCCGCCCAGCAGCCCGAAAAGAACGACCTGGCTGACATGCCGGAGGTGCAGGATCTGGTGGCCTTGCTCGACGTGCTGGTGTCACCAGCGCATGATTTGTCACTGGCGCGGGTGCTGAAGTCGCCCGTGTTTGGCATCAGTGATGCCGATCTGGTGCAACTGGTGCTGTGCCAACGCGCCCTACAGCGCAAGAATGACGCGCCGGGCGATGACGAAGTTGCGCCACGGCCCGCCAGACCCGGCTGGTTGCAGGTTTTGCAGCAGTCGCAGGATTTGCCCGCTGCCTTGGCGCCGCTGGGCGCGCGATTGACGATCTGGAAAAGCTGGGTTGACACATTGCCGCCCCACGATGCGCTGAGCGCCATCTACCACGATGGCGATGTATTGGCGCGCTACGCCGCGGCGACGCCGCAGACCCAGCGCGAATCTGTGCTGACCCATTTGCGCGCGCTGCTGGCCGCCGCCTTGCAGGTCGATGGCGGGCGCTACACCACGTCGTACGCGCTGGTGCGGGCTTTGCGTGCTGGTGGCACGCAGGCGCCGGTACGGGCCGATGCGCACGCGGTGAGCCTGTTGACGATCCACGGCGCCAAGGGGCTGGAGGCTCCCTTAGTCTTGC
>DAOQRI010000005.1:0-20136 GCA_035355475.1 Rhodoferax sp.
CGCGGTACAGCTCCCAGTTGCTGGTGAAGATGCCGCCGTCCTTGTTGCTGTCGGAGTAGCCCAGCATGATGTCCTGCTCGGCGCCGCTGCGCTGCACCAGTGCGGCAACGCCTGGCAGTGCGTAGAACTCGCGCATGATGGGCGCGGCATTGCGCAGGTCTTCAATCGTTTCAAACAACGGCACGACGATCAGATCGCAGACCGGGTTGCGCAGGCCCTGGGTTGATGCATTGCCAGTGGCCAGGCGTGGCCCGTTGAGGATGCCGCGCAGCAAGCCTACTTCCTTTTGAAGCAGCAGCACTTCAAGCAGGTCGCTGACCGTTTCGGTGTGGCTGATGATGTAGTGACGAATGGCGTCCGCGCCAAAGCTTTCGCGCATGACCTTGGCCATGGCAAATATCGCCAGTTCCTTTTGGGTGTGTTCCGAGTAATGGACGCCGTGGACGGTCAGTGCACGCGCATCGCCCAACAGTCCCATGAGCAGGTTGCGCTTGGCCAACTCATCCAGTGCGCTGTAGTTCGATTCGATGCCCGCCGTGGCCAGCAATTCCGCCACCACTTCTTCGTGCTTGTCGGAGCTTTGGCGCAAATCGACGGTTGCCAGGTGAAAACCAAAAACGTCCACTGCGCGCAGCAGTGGCTGCAGGCGCTGTGCGACCAGTGCGCTGCCGTGGTTGGTCTTGAGAGAGGTCTCTATGGTTCGCAGTTCGGCGGCAAATTCCTGCGCGTTTCGGTAGGGGTTCTGGGGGGCGACCGCATGGCGCGCGGCCTCGGTACCGGTGAGTTCCTGCAAGGTGGCGGCCAGCCGGGCGTATACGCCGGTGAGTGCCCGGCGATAAGGTTCGTCCATGCGGTGCACATTGGTGTCGGGAGAGCTTTCGGCCAGTGCCTGCATGTCCGGTGAGCAGTCCGCCAGCATGGCCGATACCGACAGTTCGCCACCCAGGTAGTGCACTTCGGTCAGGTAGTGGCGCAGCGCGACTTCGGCCTGACGACGCAGTGCGTACTCCAGTGTTTGGGCGCTGACGTTGGGGTTGCCGTCACGGTCGCCGCCAATCCATTGGCCCATGCGCAGGAAACTGTGTACCGGCTGGTTTCCGAGCAGTTGCTCCAGGTTGGCGTAGAGCTTGGGAATTTCACGCAGGAAAGTGGACTCGTAGTAACTCAGCGCGTTCTCTATCTCGTCGGCAACCGTGAGTTTGCTGAATCGCAGTAGCCTGGTTTGCCACAGTTGCATCACGCGGGCGCGCATCTGTGCTTCGTTGGCGGCCAGTTCCCGGGCGGTCAGGGCGTCCTTCTTGTTCTCGAAGAATGCGGCGCGCATCTTGATCTCGTCGCGAGCGGTTAGCAGTTGGGCGATGGCCCGCTCGGCATCCAGAATGCTCTTGCGCTGCACTTCGGTGGGGTGGGCAGTCAGCACCGGGGACACATAGCTTTGCGACAGGGTGGCCGAGATGGCCTTGGGCGCTATACCTGCCCAGCGCAGGCGGGACATGGCTACGTCGATGCTGCCTTCCTGCGTGTCACCCGCTCGCTCATGGATGGCGCGCCGGCGGATGTGGTGGCGGTCTTCGGCCAAGTTGGCCAAGTGTGAAAAATAAGTGAAAGCACGAATCACGCTCACCGTCTGGTCACCGCTGAGGCCCTTGAGCAGTTTCTTGAGCGCCTTGTCGGCTTCATGGTCCGCATCGCGCCGGAAGGCAACCGACAGCGTGCGGATCTTTTCGATCAGTTCGAACGCAGCGGCGCCCTCCTGTTCGCGAATCTCGTCCCCCAAAATCCGGCCCAACAGTCGTATGTCCTCCACCAGGGGGCGTTCGTTGTCTTTTGCGCGCTTGGCGGGGGCTGGGGCGGGTAAGTGCTTCATGGTGCCCATGCTAGCATTGACCACTCTCAATTGTTTACAAACAGGTTACGACTTACAGGCATGGTTTCTCACACATTTACGATCGCCACCCGCGAAAGCCGTTTGGCTCTGTGGCAAGCCGAGCATGTCAAGGCATTGCTCGAACAGATGGGCCACCAAGTCAAGCTGCTGGGCATGACCACGCGTGGCGACCAGATTTTGGACCGGTCACTGAGCAAAGTGGGTGGCAAGGGTCTTTTCGTCAAGGAGCTGGAAGTTGCGCTGGAGGAAGGTCATGCCGATTTGGCGGTGCATTCCCTGAAGGATGTGCCCATGGAGTTGCCACACGGTTTCAGTCTGGCTTGTGTCATGGAACGCGAAGACCCGCGGGATGCCTGGGTGTCGGGCCGGTATGCGACGCTGCAAGACTTGCCTCAAGGTTCCATCGTGGGTACATCCAGTCTTCGGCGCATGGCGTTATTGAGGGCGTTGCGGCCGGACCTGAAGATTGAGCCACTGCGCGGCAATCTGGACACCCGACTCAAGAAGCTCGATGAGGGTCAATATGACGGCATCGTGCTGGCGGCTGCGGGTTTGAAGCGGCTGGGGTTGGAGTCGCGGATTCGTGCGGTTTTTGAAGCAGAACACATGTTGCCTGCCGCGGGGCAGGGGGCCTTGGGAATTGAAGTGCGGTCGGACCGGGCAGATGTCGCGCAGGTGCTGCAGGCTTTATTGCATCCGCCGACATGGCTGGCGGTGCTGGCCGAGCGTGCTGTCAGCCGCGTAATGGGTGGCAGTTGTTCCATGCCGCTGGCGGCGTACGCCACATTTGCGGGAGACACACTGGCCATCCGCGCCACCTGGGGTGACCCGGAAGGCGTTCAGCCCTTGGTACATGCGCAGGCTATTGGGCTGGTGCGGAATGCTGACGCAGCCACGGTGCTGGGTGAGAGCGTTGCCCGCGAACTCCAGACCAACGTGCAGCGCCAGGTACAGGCCGGGAGCTGATTCCATGCGTGTCATTGTGACCCGGCCCGCCAATGAAGCCCGCAAATGGGTGGATGCTCTGGCCGATGCGGGCTATGAGGCGTTGGCCCTGCCACTGATTGAGGTGATGGCGGCACCCGATCCGGCGGCCGTGGAGGCCAGCTGGTCCCGGTTGAATACGTTCAACGCAGTCATGTTTGTCAGTGGCAATGCGGTGGACTGCTTCTTTGCATCAAAAACGGATTTATCCCTTGAATTTGCTGAAGGTAGTGCTACAGAAATTAGAGCGTTTGTCACCGGACCTGGCAGCTTTTCAGCTTTGCGGCGGGCACAGGTTGATCCACAACGCATCGACATGCCTGACCGCGATTCAGGGCAGTTTGACTCCGAGGCCCTCTGGAAGGTGGTCGCGCACCGCGTCCATAAGGGGTATCGGGTCCTGATCGTACGTGGCACGGGCAGCAGCGGCGTTGCCGATCCGTTACCTGACGGCAGCGGGCGCGACTGGTTTGCCGATCAGGTGCGCGCCGCGGGTGGTGAAGTGGAGTTTGTCGTCTCTTACCAGCGCCGCCCGCCGGCATTTTCCGCTGCCGAGCGTGATGCAGCCACGCACGCGGCGACAGATGGTTCGGTGTGGTTGTTTAGCAGTTCCGAGGCCATCGGAAATCTGGTCGCCGCCTGCCCCGGTCAGGATTGGGGACGTGCCAAAGCGGTTGTTACGCATGCACGGATCGCCCAAGCTGCCCGAGAAGCCGGGTTTCCGGTGGTATGTGAGTCGCGCCCCACACTGGCAGCATTGATGGCATCGATAGAATCCTTGGGATGAACACAGAGGCAAGCGTTTCCGAGGCCGAGGTGCCCCAGCCGTCTGGCAGAAATCCTACGTTGCGCTGGCTTTGGGCCATCGGCGCAGTGGCAGCCCTGGGTTTGCTGCTAAGTGGATCGCTATGGCAGCGACTGTCGTCCATGCAAGAACAATTGGCTCGCCAGAGCGCAGACTCCACTGCACAGGCAACGCAAGCGCTTGCCAGCGCACGCCAAGCGCAAGACCTGGCGGTCGAGACGGCAGCGAAACTGGCAGTGACCGAGGCGCGGTTGAGCGAAGTCTCCCTGCAACGCTCCCAGCTTGAAGAGTTGATGCAGAGTTTGTCGCGATCGCGGGATGAAAACCTGGTGGTCGATATCGAATCAGCCGTGCGACTGGCCCAGCAACAAGCGCAGTTGACCGGTAGCGTTGAGCCGCTGCTCGCCGCGCTGAAGAGTGCCGAGATTCGGGTCGTGCGGGCCGCGCAGCCCCGGCTGACCCCCTTGCAGCGGGCGATTGCGCGTGACGTGGACCGCATCCGGGCCACCGCTCAGGCCGACACACCCGCTTTGCTGGTGAAGCTCGATGAATTGGTGGCTTTGGCTGACGAACTGCCCATCGCCAACGCGGTAGCCACGCCACGGAACAACGAAGGCTTCAAGCGCAAGCCTGAAGAAGCGGTAACCACCTGGTGGATGCGTCTGGGTTTGCTGCTGCAAGAGGAAATTCGCGGCCTGGTGCGGGTAAGCCGCATCGAGGACCCGGATGCCGCACTTCTGTCTCCCGAGCAATCCTTTTTCCTGCGAGAAAATCTCAAGTTGAAATTACTCAATGCGCGGTTGGGATTGCTGTCGCGGCAGATTGAATCGGTGCGTACTGACCTGGCTTCGGCGTCCATCGCAATGGGGCGTTATTTCGACGCCTCCTCGCGCAAGACCCAGACTGCGATGGCCCTGTTGCAACAGGTCCGTGGTCAGATGAAGGCGCTTGAAGTGCCTCGCGTGGACGAGACCCTGGCCGCTTTGACAACCGCCGCCGCCGGACGTTAGTGATGCGTGTTGCCCTCTGGTTGACAGCACTATTTGCAATTGCGGTTGCCAGCGCCCTGTTCGCGGGCAATAACCCGGGAACCGTGACCCTGTTTTGGGCACCGCATCGGGTCGATATGTCGCTGAATCTCTTCCTGTTGCTGCTGGCGGGCAGCTTTTTAACCTTGCATCTTGCCATGCGCGCGTTGTCCGCCCTGATGGACATTCCGCTTCAGGCCCGTCGCTGGCGACTGCTCCACAAGGAGCGCGCGATCCATTCGACCCTGCTCGACTCGTTGTCGCACCTGGTCGCCGGGCGATTCATCCGGGCACGAAAGGCTGCCGACTTGGTCCTCTCCCTAGAGGAGTCGGTGCAGCATAGTGGTGAACCATTGGCCTATGGCGCGCGCTTGCGGATTCTGACGCATTTGATTTCTGCAGAGAGTGCCCACGCTTTGCAAGACCGAGTCGTACGCGACGCCCACTTCGGACTGGCTCTGGAGGAGGCGAGCGGCCGTGATGCCCAGGAAGCGCGGGAAGGTGTGCAGTTGCGGCGTGCGCGCTGGGCGCTGGATGACCGGGACGCGACGGCCGCCTTGCAGTGGCTCGATCAGCTGCCATCGGGTGCTTCGCGCCGGACGGTGGCTCTGCGAATGCGCTTTAGAGCCGCGCGACAGGCTGGCGAGGCGCAGGTCGCGCTGGAGTCGGCGCGCTTGCTGACCAAACACCGTGCGTTTTCGGAAACAGCGGGTCGCAGCATCGCCCGTGGCCTGGCAATTGAGTTGATACGCAGCGCGCATGACCCTGTTCAAATGCAGCGCGCCTGGGATTTGCTCGAGCGTGCTGAGCAGAATATTCCGGAAGTGGCCTGCGAGGCAGCTGAACGGCTGTTGCAACTTGGTGGCGATGCGGCGATATCCCGCACCTGGCTGTTGCCGGTGTGGGAGGTCATGGTTCGGGACCACAATATGCTGAACTTGGCTCAGCGCATACGCTTGGCGCGAGCGCTGGAGCAGGGTTTTGGTCTGGCCGGCGAATCACCCGATGCGCTGTGGCTCTCCAGGATTGAGTCGGCACAAATGTCCAATCCACGCGATGGTGTGCTGCAGTACCTCGCTGGCATGGTGTGCATGCGGTTGAACCTGTGGGGTAAGGCGCAGCAATTGCTCAAGCAGTCGCTGTTGACTTTGCATCAATCGGAACTGACACGCGATACCTGGCTGGCCATCGCCAATATGGCTGAGCTGCGACAAGATGCACAGGGCGCAGCGGACGCCTACCGCGAGGCTGCAAAAAGGTGACGGTTGCCTGATTCGGGGCTATTATTCGGCCATGGCAACACTCACCGAACACATCATCAAGCTGACGGATCACAGGGACCGCGAGCTGCTCGAACTCACTCTGTCCAAGGCGTTGATCGACCTTTTGCGAATAGACCGGGTCGTCATTGCGCGGGTGGTGAGCGAAGAGGGTATCCAGCGCTGGTTTGAAGTGGCATCTCTGGACGTGCGTGGGGGGGGCAAGATTGCCGACCCATTGCGGGTCGATTTTGAGACGCTGAGTGAATTGGCAGATGAGCGCTACCGTCTGGAGTCTTTGCAAAGCCGAACATTGATTGAGCATGCGTGGGCTGGAGAAGAAGGGCCGCGTATCAGCTACATGCCGCTGTTTTCAGGCTCATCCACCGAAGATGAAGGCGTGATCGAGATTCACTCCGGGTCCACGCTTAGTGTGGGGCAGTTGCAGGTTGTGGAAGACTTGCTGCATGTGTTTCGCAACATGTACAACCTGTTGGCCTACAGCGATCGCGACGCATTGACCGGGTTGCTCAACCGCAAGTCGCTGGACGACACTTTTTACAGTGCTGTGCTCGAAGAGATGGACCACGGGCTTGAGGGTGAAACCAATACGCTGGAGGCTCCCGTCTTGCCAGTGTCAGAAAGGCGGCACCGGGTGCCACCCAACTACTGGCTTGGCACCGTGAGCGTGGATAATTTTGGCATCATCAACGACAAGAACGGTCATCTGATTGCCGAAGAAGTCCTGCTGCTGGTGGCACGGATCATGAACAACACCTTTCGCACCTACGACCGGCTCTACCGCCTTGGAGGGGAGCAGTTTGCAGTTTTGATGCACTGCCCCGAAGAAGCACTTGTGCTCGCAGCTTTCGAGCGTTTTCGCGCCAATATGGAAAAATTCAATTTCCCACAGGTGGGTCGGGTTACGGCGTGTGGTGGCTTTACTCGTGTGACGGCGGACGATTCGCCGAGTACAACGCTGGAGCGTTCTGAACGCGCGGTGGACTACGCCCAACGCAATGGCCGCAATCAGGTTTACAGCCATGATGATTTGGTGAGAAAAGGCTTCTTTGGGGATGCGATCAAAGTGGGCGCAGTAGACTTGTTTTAAATGACGGCTTTCCAATAGAAAAGGGGCCAGATGGCCCCTCTTCTTTTTTATGGCTTGCCCCTTGGAGGGGCCAAGTGGTTTAGCCCGGAGGTGTTTGCTCAAACGGCAACGTCATGTTGCGCAGGTCACGTCGGGTTTCAACCAGAATCAGCGGCCCCATGTCAATGGAAACGGCTGGTGGGCGTTCGCGAGGCACATGGATGGCTTTGGGCTCGGCAGCAATCGCTGCTTGCACGGCAGCCACTTTGTCCGAGTCAGAGTTAACCCACTGCAAACCAGAACCCTGTGCCACATTCATCAAAGCATCGGTTGGCAACGCATAGGGCGTTACCTTGGGCATGCGGGCACTAGGTGCAGATGCAGTTGGAACGGCTTGCACGGCAACTGGCGCGGCCAACGCTGCAGCGGGAGCCGCCACTTCAGTCTCACGGGCTGCCGGCGACTGCTCTGGAGGCGTGTCCGCAACGGATTCACCTTCGGTGGCTTGCGCAGCAACGGGCTGGGCGGGAATACGCAGGTCTGGCCGCTCTTCGCGCTCGCCTCGGGGTCCACGCTCACGACCATAGCGGTCGCGGCTGCGTTTTTCACGGGGTTCACCGTTTGCATTGCGGGGCGCACCAGGCGCGCCATTGGCGTCCATCGATGACTGGCTTGTCGCAGATGGCAGGTTGGCCGCGTTGTCACCCTCTACCAAGCCCAATGGGGTCTGTCGGCCTTCAGAGTCTGCGCTGCGTGCCTCACCGTCCGGACGCGGTGCACGGCCATTGCGGCCACCCCGTCCACCACGGCCTTCGCGGGGTTCACGCGGTTCACGAGTTTGACCCTCATTGCCACGTTCGGCGCGTTCACCGCGTTCGGCACGAGGGCTGCGCTCAGGGCGTGCTTCCTGGCGGGGAGCTTCTGGTGAGCCTGTGTTTGCGCCTTGTGGATTGGTTTCCGCCAGCATGGGTTTGCCTTCGGCGTCGAAGCGCTCACGCTGCGCACCGCCTTGTCGATCTCCACCATTGCCACCGCGTCCACCGCGCCCACGTCCACGGCCTTCACCTCGCGGGGCGCGGCTGTCGCCACGGCCTTCCGAGCGACCCTCACCGGGCTTACTACCGGCACGGTTGCCATCGCGGCTGCGGCCTTCACGACCTTCCGGCTGTTTGGGAGTCGCAGGTGGTTGAACCGGTGCGGCCGGCGCTGGGGCGTCGCCCGCGAACAGGCTCTTGATCCAGCCAAAGAAGCCTTTCTCAGCGGGAATTGCTGGTTTGGCATGGGCTGCTGACGCAGCATGGTGTGGCGCAGGTTGCACCAGTGGTGGCTGCACAGGGGCTACAGGCCGTGGCGCGGCCTGCGGTGCCGGTGCATCCGGCAGCACACCCTTGATGATGGGTGTTTGCTTGTTGGTAGGCTCTTGCGAGCGGCGGGTTACACCGGTGGGGTCTTCAATCTCGTCAGCCATCTTGTAGCTGGCTTCGATGTTGTCCAGACGCGGGTCGTCGTGTTTGAGGCGCTCCAGACGGTAGTTGGGTGTCTCCAGCGTTTTGTTGGGCACCAACAGCACGTTGATGCGCTGCTTGAGTTCGATCTTGGCGATCTCGGAGCGTTTCTCGTTGAGCAGGAAAGACGCGACATCGACCGGCACCTGGCACAGTACCGAGGCGGTGCTGTCCTTCAAAGACTCTTCCTGGATGATCCGCAAAATCTGCAGCGCCGAGCTTTCGGTGTCACGGATGTGGCCGGAGCCACCGCAACGCGGGCATGGGATGGACGCACCTTCAGATAGCGCCGGGCGCAGGCGCTGGCGGCTCATCTCCATCAGACCGAATTTGCTGATGGTGCCGAACTGCACACGGGCGCGGTCCTGGCGCAACGCGTCGCGCAGGCGGTTTTCCACTTCGCGGCGGTTGCGCGACTCTTCCATGTCGATGAAGTCGATGACGATCAGGCCGCCCAAGTCCCGCAGGCGCATCTGGCGGGCTACTTCGTCGGCGGCTTCCAGGTTGGTGCGGGTCGCCGTCTCTTCGATGTCGCCGCCTTTGATGGCGCGGGCCGAGTTCACGTCCACAGACACCAGGGCTTCGGTGTGGTCAATCACGATGGCGCCGCCGGATGGCAACTGCACCGTGCGGGCGTAGGCGGACTCGATCTGGTGTTCGATCTGGAAGCGGCTGAACAGCGGCGCGTCGTCACGGTAGCGCTTGACGCGTGCTGCGTGCTCGGGCATCACGTGGGCCATGAACTGCTGGGCCTGCTCGTACACGTCGTCTGTGTCGATCAGGATGTCGCCGATGTCGTGGTTGAAATAATCGCGGATGGCGCGGATCACCAGGGACGATTCCTGATAGATCAGGTAGGCACCCTTGCCGCCTTTGGCAGCGCCGTCAATGGCGGTCCACAGCTTGAGCAGGTAGTTCAGGTCCCACTGCAACTCGGGTGCGCTGCGGCCGATGCCGGCGGTGCGCGCGATGATGGACATGCCGTTGGGGTATTCCAACTGGTCCATGTTTTCTTTGAGTTCAGCGCGGTCGTCACCCTCGATGCGACGGCTGACACCACCGCCGCGCGGGTTGTTGGGCATCAACACCACATAGCGGCCAGCCAGTGAGACGAAGGTGGTCAGGGCTGCTCCCTTGTTACCACGCTCTTCTTTTTCGACCTGAACCAGCAGTTCCTGGCCTTCGCGGATGGCATCCTGGATGCGCGCCTGGGAAGCAGAGACGCCTTCCTTGAAGTACATCCGGGAGATTTCCTTGAACGGCAGGAACCCGTGGCGGTCTTCTCCGTAGTCCACGAAGCAGGCTTCCAGGCTGGGCTCGACGCGGGTGACGACGGCCTTGTAGATGTTGCCTTTGCGCTGTTCGCGCCCTTCGATTTCGATTTCGTAGTCGAGGAGTTTTTGTCCGTCGACAATGGCCAGGCGGCGTTCTTCAGCCTGCGTAGCGTTGATAAGCATCCGTTTCATGGATTGCGTCCTTCATCAGTTTTACATGCCCTGTATGGGCAATTGACGCCTGGACCAACGAACCGAATTGAGGTGGAATTGCCGGAGAACTTCGACTCAAACGAGGTGTCGAAGCGTAGGCGCGTGGATGGGGACGAGGGGATGTGTTTGCGCAAATGCTATCAATTGCATAGCGGACTGCGCCCGTTTGACGGGGGCTAGAGGCTGATTTAGGCCAAAAAACGGGGCGAATACGCTCCGTAGGCACAGGTTCATCAGACACAACAGCACAAACATCTCGTTTCATTCCGTTTACAGACGAAGAGTCTGCAAACTGTGGGTATTCCGTATCAGTATTTCGATTTGTCAGCTTGACCGTGCTGTCTGAAGACCATCACAGGCTTTGGCATGTGATTTATCTGCAGGAAAACCCGGCGGCATCGACCTTCCAGCGCGCCTGTGTATGGTGTGTGGACTAAACTCCAGACAAATCAACCACTTACAGCGCATCGCTAGTGAAACACATTATAGGGGGCAATCCGGCTGCCCCGTCGCCTTCCGTTCAGCCCCAAGTCAAATCGCTCACCATTGACTCTGACGAGGCTGGACAACGTCTGGACAACTACCTGATGCGCCAGCTCAAGGGGGTTCCCAAGACACATGTCTATCGCATCATTCGTAGCGGTGAAGTGCGGATTAACAAGGGGCGGGCTTCCGCCGAGACGCGTTTGAACGCGGGGGATGTGGTTCGCCTGCCACCCGTGCGGGTGTCCGAGCGGGCTGCTGAAAAGGCCCAGGCCATGGCGCAACTGGCTGCCGTGCAGGTTGGCGGCCATGCGCCGGCCCGCGATTTCGTCGTTTTGTTTGAGGACGAGCATCTGCTTGCCATCAACAAACCGGCGGGTGTGGCGGTACATGGTGGGTCGGGCGTCAGTTTTGGTGTCATCGAGCAGTTGCGCATGGCCCGTCCAAAAGTGCCATTTCTCGAATTGGTTCACCGGCTCGATCGCGAAACCAGTGGCATCCTGCTGGTGGCGAAGAAACGCAGTGCACTGAAAAATCTGCAGGATCAATTTCGGGAGCGCGAAACGGGCAAGACCTACTTGGCGCTAGTTTCCGGTCAGTGGCCTGCCAACAAAAAGGTGCTGGACAAGCCCTTGCATAAGTACCTGTTACCCGATGGCGAGCGGCGTGTAAAGGTGGTTACCAAGGATGACCCGGACGGCATGCCATCCTTGACCTTGGTCAAAGTGCGCGCGCTGAGCCCAGTGTCTCAGGATGCAAAGGGCGTTAAACGCGCGTTTTCGCTGTTGGAAGTGACCATCAAGACGGGTCGCACGCACCAGATTCGCGTGCACCTGGCAAGTGAGGGCATGCCCATACTCGGTGACGACAAGTACGGCGATTTTGAATATAACAAGGCACTTGCGCGCACGGCGCAAGGCGTTGCGCTCAAGCGCATGTTTCTGCATGCCTGGCGATTGCAATGCCGCCATCCGGCAACGGGCGCACCCCTTTCTTTGCAGGCAGAACTGCCTGAAGAACTCGCGCAGTTTGCAGCTCACGTGTTGCCGCCGGCGCACTGAATTTGAATGTCGATCGGATCCAGCATGTCCCCGCACCAACCGCCAAGACCCATCCGTCAATTTGACCTGATTGCCTTTGATTGGGATGGCACCCTGTTCGATTCCACGGCCATCATCACCCGCTGCATCCAAATGGCGGTCGTGGATGTGGGCGGACGCATGCCCAGTGAGAAGGACGCTGCTTACGTCATCGGCCTGGGACTGATGCAGGCACTGGCGCATGCGGCGCCTGATGTTCCGGTTGAGAAATACCCTGAATTGGGTGCGCGATACAAGCACCACTACGTTGCGCACCAGAACGATATCAGTCTGTTCGAAGGTGTGCTGGCCATGCTGGCCGATCTCAAAGCGAGCAACCATGTTCTGACCGTGGCTACCGGCAAGAGCCGCCGCGGGCTGGACGAAGCCTTGCGGGCAGCAGAGTTACAGGGACTGTTTGACGGGTCGCGCACGGCCGATGAGACCGCCGGGAAACCGCACCCCCTGATGCTGCAGGAGCTGATGCAGGAATTTGGTGTGGCGCCGGAGCGTGTACTGATGGTGGGTGACACCACGCATGACCTGCAAATGGCGCTCAATGCAGGTTGCCCGAGTGTGGGCGTGAGTTATGGGGCACACGAACCAGAGACCTTTGCAACGTTGAGTCCACGTTTTGTGGCCCATTCGGTGGCAGACCTGCACACCTGGTTGGTGAAACATGCCTGATCCATCCCGCGCCATGCCCCTTTGCCCGTCCTCGGATTTGAAGGACGGAGGCGACGCCTGCCCCTTCGATGTCGTGTACTGCGGTCGCACCGCGCGCGGTTTTGCCATTCGCTTTGACGGACAGGTGTATGCCTACCTGAACCAGTGCGCCCATGTTCCGATGGAAATGGACTACCAGCCCAACCGATTTTTCGATAGCACCGGCCGTTTTTTGATGTGTGCCACGCATGGCGCCATCTATCGACCCGAAACCGGCGAATGCCGGGGCGGCCCCTGTCGCGGTGGTCTGATAAAGATCGCGCTAACCGAGCGCAACGGCGTCGTGCACTGGCATACTGCTGACAACCTGCAACCTATTGAGTTCTGAAATGACTGACCCCCAGTTTCCCGGCAATCAAGGATTCGACAACAATTCGGCTCCAGTCCGCGCAGAATATGCGCAAGATGCTATAAAAGATGAAGCAGGCAGTGCGCGCAAGAGTTTGCCTGGCGAATCAGGCTGGGAGCGATCGACTCTGGAAGCCCTGGCGATGGCCACCATCACCGAGCAGCGCCAGGCACGACGCTGGCGCAATGGCATACGCCTGGCTTGGCTGGCATTCTTGGTTGCCCTGGTTTGGGTTGGTATGGACCGGGGCGGGTCGGTGGCAGATACCTCAACCCCTCACACTGCTTTGGTCAAGATCCAGGGAGAGATTGCGTCTGGCTCCGAGGCCAGTGCAGAATTGATTGTGTCTGCCATGCGAGGTGCATTTGAAGACAAGGGTGCCCAAGCCGTGGTGTTGCTGATCAACTCTCCGGGTGGAAGCCCCGTGCAGGCTGGCATCATCAACGACGAAATCCATCGCCTCAAGACCCTGCACAACAAACCTGTGTATGCCGTGGTGGAGGAAACGTGCGCTTCGGCTGCGTACTACATTGCGGCTGGCGCGGACAAGATTTTTGTTGACAAGGCCAGCGTGGTGGGCAGCATCGGTGTGTTGATGGATGGATTTGGCTTTACCGGGCTGATGGATAAATTGGGCGTGGAGCGGCGCCTGATGACAGCCGGTGAGAACAAAGGCTTCCTGGACCCGTTTAGTCCACAGACGGACAAACAGCGAGAATTTGCACAGGCCATGCTGGACCAGATTCATCAGCAGTTCATCAGCGTGGTGAAGGCTGGTCGTGGCAAACGTCTGAAGGAAACGCCGGAGACCTTTAGCGGGCTGTTCTGGACCGGCCAGCAAGCTATTGACATGGGACTGGCTGATCAGTTGGGCAATCTGGACTTTGTTGCCAGGGAAATCGTCAAAGCTGAAGACCTGATTGACTACACGCGAAAGGACAACGTGGCAGAGCGGTTGGTTAAGCGATTTGGCGCTTCCATTGGCGAAGGCGGTGTGCGCGCGCTACGGGCCTTGCCCGCGCTGCACTGAGATTGCACGCGGAGCGCTTGGCCTAGCGCCCGATCGCGAAGACTGTGGGCTGGTTATTCTCCAGCGTCCACAGTTTGTTCTTCCATTGCTTTACGACGTCGCTGTGGCATTGCGCTTGGGCCATGGTCAGTCCGCTTGCGGTGGCCAGTCGGGTGTTGTGCTGAAGCGTCTTCAGGAGCGCTTGCAGCATGGCGACATTGCGGTAGGGCGTTTCGATGAACAGTTGGGTTTGACCGGTCTTCAGGGCGATCGATTCCAGTTCGCGGATGCGCTGGGCCCGCTCCGGCGGCGTACTGGGTAGATAGCCGGAAAACGCAAAACTCTGTCCATTGAGCCCGCTGGCCGCAAGGGCTAGTAATAGAGAAACTGGTCCGACCAATGGCACCACCTGTAAACCCAAATCGTGTGCGGCCCGTACCACCGATGAGCCTGGGTCAGCGATGGCGGGCATTCCTGCCTCGCTGACCAGGCCGATGTCTTGGCCCTGCAAAGCGGCCTTTAGTAGCGGACGGGCATCGAATTGCCCCAGATGGTCGCCTTTTTTGTGGACCTCGTGGGGTAACTCCTGCAAGGTCATTGCCTGTAGGGGCACGCATAGGGTGTGTGTTTCATGAATGCGTTTGAGGTAAGCACGTGTTGACTTCGCGGTTTCACAGACCCAATGCTGCAGACGGGCCGCCACTTGCAGCGTACCGTCGGGCATGGTCTGATTCAAAGTTGGCTGAGAGTCGCACCCAAAATCCAGAGGTGCTGGAACCAGGAACAAGGTGCCGAAATGGGGCATTGTTGGGGCTGGGGTGCTCATAAGGTGGACGGGAGTTTTGCCAACAGTTGTATGCCAGCAGCGCGCAGCATGCGGGAGGTGCGAATCAGCGGCAGGCCCACCAATGCGGTGGGATCATCACTTTCTATGGCGTCCAGTAGGACAATTCCCAGCCCCTCGCTCTTGGCACTGCCTGCGCAGTCATAAGGTTGTTCGATGCGCAGGTAGGTTTCAATTTCGTCATCGCTTAAATCCCGGAACCGAACCTTGACGGGCGCCAATGACTGTTGGCAAAAGCCAGACTGCAGGCAGACCACCGCGACGGCTGTCTGAAAAATGACAGTGTTCGCACGCATTTGGCGCAACTGCAGCACCGCACGGTCATGGGTTTCGGGCTTTCCCAGCGCCAAACCACCCAGGTCGGCCACTTGGTCCGAGCCAATGACCACACAGTCCGGAAAGCGCTGCGCGACCGCATTCGCCTTGGCCAGTGCCAATCGAATTGCCAAATCGACCGGCGCTTCGCCGGAAAACGGGGTCTCATCGACTTGGGGCGACTCGACACTGAAGGGTACCTTCAGACGCTCCAGTAGTTCTCGCCGGTAGGCAGAAGTGGACCCCAGAATGAGTTTTCGGTTGATTGATTCGGGCATGGGCTGATTCTCTTACACTGCGCGAATGAAACACGACTATGAAGCACGGCATTTGAATATCGCTGCGTTTGCACACGCGCAGGGCACGTTTGAAGGGGTCGAGAAATTGATCAGCCTGGAACGACTGGCAGGCGAGGCACAAGGCGCGATTGAATCGACCGTGGTTCAATTTTGCGCCCAGGGCAGTTTGCGTGCAGACGGCGTTGCGGCCGAAGAGGTTTGGCTCACGCTGAGTGCGCGTGTGGCATTGCCATTGGTGTGCCAACGCTGCCTGGCGCCTGTTGCGGTGCCCGTTGAGTTTGAGCGAGAGTTCCGCTTCGTAGCCAGCGAAGAGATCGCCGAAGCGCAGGACGAGGCCTGCGAGGAGGATGTGTTGGTGCTCAGCAGAGACTTCAATCTGCTGGAATTGGTGGAAGACGAGCTCATCATGGCGTTGCCTGTCGTGCCGAAACATGAAGAATGCCCCGTGGCTCCCAAGTTGCAGGTAGCTGACCCAGAATTTGACGAAGATATGACCGAAAAGCCCAATCCGTTTGCGGTTTTGGAACAGCTCAAAAACAGGCACTAGCACTGACTGACGCGATAGGCTATAATTTAAGGCTTCGCGCCAGAATTTGTCGCGCTGTTTACTAACCCCTTGTGTTGCATTTTGCCTGGAGCAATGGCGCAACACTCTTGCCCAGGAGCGGATCATGGCCGTCCAACAAAATAAAAAATCACCTTCCAAGCGCGGTATGCACCGTTCGCACAATGCTTTGGTCGTTCCTGGCATTGCTGTCGAGTCCACCACGGGTGAGACGCACCTGCGTCACCACATCAGCCCCACCGGTTTCTACCGTGGTCGCAAGGTGTTGAAGACCAAATCTGAAGCCTGATACAGGTTTTTCACACAAAGCCCGAAGCTGCAGTTTCTGTAGCGTCGGGCTTTTGTCGTTTTTGGCCGTAGGCCATTGTCTGATGTTCTTTTCCTTTCGGGTGCCGACCCCATGATCACAATTGCTGTCGACTGCATGGGGGGCGATCACGGTCCCCAAGTCACTCTGCCTGCCTGCAAGCATTTTCTTGAGCAACACGCGGATGCAAGTCTGATTTTGGTGGGGTTGCAGTCGGCTTTTACCGGCTTTTCACATCCGAGGGCCCTTGTCGTCGTCGCCAGCGAGGTTGTGACCATGGACGATCCGCTGGAAATCGCGTTGCGCAGGAAAAAGGACTCATCCATGCGAGTTGCTATCCAGCAGGTGAAAGAAGGCAAGGCGCAAGCCGCGGTTTCCGCTGGCAATACGGCTGCATTGATGGCCATCTCACGGTACATTCTCAAGACCATTGATGGCATCGAGCGCCCCGCCATTGCGGGTCAGATTCCCAACGCTACGGGCGGTGCAACCACGGTGCTGGACCTAGGCGCCAATGTCGATTGCACGGCCGAGCATTTGCTTCAATTCGCTGTCATGGGCGCGGCGCTGGTCTCCGTGCTTCAAAGCAAGGAATTGCCGACAGTCGGGCTACTCAATATTGGTGAAGAAATCATCAAAGGGAACGAAACCATCAAAAAAGCGGGTGAATTGTTGCGTTCTGCCGCTAAAGCCGGTGATTTGAATTTCTTTGGAAATGTCGAAGGAAACGATATCTTCAAGGGCACAGTGGATCTGGTGGTCTGTGATGGCTTTGTCGGAAATGTTGCACTGAAGACGAGCGAAGGCCTTGCAGCCATGATTGGTGGCTTTTTGAAAGCAGAGTTTTCACGCAATGTATTCACCAAAATTGCTGCAATTGCTGCGTATTCGGTGTTAACAGCTCTTAAAAATAGAGTTGATCACCGCCGATACAACGGTGCGGCGTTGCTGGGATTGCGGGGGTTGGTTTTCAAGAGCCACGGATCGGCAGACGTGATGGGTTTTGGCTTCGCGCTGAACCGGGCGTATGATGCAGCCCGAAACAACCTGCTTGACCGTGTACAGGTTCGGATTGCGCACGCTGCACCGCTTCTGGCGGCAACTGAAGGCGTGCAATAGCCGGTACAAGAGTTGGCAAACCCAGCATGAAACGATATTCGCGAATTACAGGTACTGGCAGCTATTTGCCTGCGCGCAGGCTCACCAACGCCGATTTGGTCGCACAACTGGCGGGCCAAGGGGTGGATACGTCCGATGAATGGATCGTTGAACGCACCGGAATTCGTGCACGGCACTTCGCAGATGATGGTGTATTCAGCAGTGACCTTGGGCTCGAAGCTGCCAGGAATGCGTTGGCTGCGGCCGGTCGGGTTGCGGCGGACGTTGATCTCATTATTGTTGCCACATCGACACCGGATATGGTGTTTCCTTCCACCGCCTGCATTTTGCAGAACAAGTTGGGCGCCAACGGCTGTGCGGCGTTTGACGTGCAGGCCGTTTGCAGCGGTTTTGTTTACGCGCTGGCGGTGGCCGACTCCATGATCCAGACCGGCGCTGCCCGATGTGCGTTGGTGGTGGGAGCCGAAGTGTTTTCCAGAATTTTGGATTTCAAGGACCGTACTACGTGCGTTCTGTTTGGGGATGGCGCGGGGGCCGTGGTTTTAGAGGCATCCGAAACCCCTGGCATTCTGGCCAGCGACCTCCACGCCGATGGCAAGCATGTGGGTATTTTGTGCGTCCCCGGGCATGTTTCAGGCGGCGGCATTTTGGGTGACCCTTTGCTCAAGATGGATGGCCAGGCGGTATTCAAGTTGGCCGTGGGATTGCTGGAAAGTGCCGCGCGGGCAACGCTGGCCAAGGCCCACTTAACAGAGTCCGATATTGACTGGTTGGTTCCGCACCAGGCCAATATCCGCATCATGCAAAGTACGGCCCGCAAGCTCAAGATGTCGATGGACAAAGTGGTGGTGACTGTCGATCAGCATGGAAACACATCAGCTGCATCGATTCCCCTTGCATTGGATGCGGCAGTGCGCAGCGGTCAGGTCAAGAAGGGTGAAACCCTGATGCTTGAGGGCGTTGGAGGTGGCTTCACCTGGGGTGCGTTGCTCCTAGTTTTATAGCGTCTCATGACCTTTCGACGAGGGCTAGAGGCTTAAATCGTATATATATTTATGAAATCGTTTGCTTTTGTATTTCCCGGCCAAGGATCTCAGTCGGTAGGTATGCTCGACGCCTGGGGAGACCATCCTGTGGTTGTCCAGACGTTGCAGGAAGCGTCGGATGCGCTGGGCGAGGATGTCGCACGGTTGATCCACGAAGGACCCAAGGAAGCGTTGGGTTTGACCACTAACACGCAGCCCGCGATGCTGGTCGCAGGTGTTGCGGCCTATAGGGTCTGGATGGCGGAGATGGGTATTGCCCCCAATGCGGTGGCAGGTCATTCGCTGGGGGAGTATTCCGCCCTCGTGGCAGCTGGGGCGCTTACCTTGCAACAAGCCGCGCCACTGGTGCGCCTGCGCGCGCAGGCTATGCAGGAAGCCGTGCCAGTGGGAGTGGGTGCCATGGCCGCCATTTTGGGCATGGAGGCGGCGAAAGTGACTATGGGCTGTCAGGAGGTAACCCAGTCGTTTGGTACTGACTCTGCGGAAACCGTGGAAGCGGTCAACTTCAATGACCCTGCACAGACCGTGATTGCTGGCAGCAAGGCTGCCGTTGAGAAAGCCTGCGAAGTACTCAAAGCCAATGGTGCCAAGCGCGCTTTGCCGCTACCGGTTTCTGCGCCGTTTCATTCCCGCTTGATGAAGCCCGCTGCGGAGAAGCTCAAGGAACGACTGCTCTCGCTTGAGATTGCCACTCCACAGATTGCCCTGGTCAACAATATTGATGTGAACGTGGAAACCGATGCCAACCGCATTCGCGATGCCTTGTACCGTCAGGCCTTTGGCCCGGTGCGTTGGGTAGAGTGCGTGCGGGCCATCAAGGCACGCGGTTTGACTACGCTGGTGGAGTGTGGCCCAGGCAAAGTGCTGGCAGGCATGGTTAAGCGTATTGACCCTGAAATGTCGGGGTTGGCGCTGTTTGATCCCACTACGCTACAAGACGTCAAAGGTGCATTGGCATGAACGAAGTGAAATTTGAAGGGCAGATTGCCCTGGTGACTGGGGCTTCCCGCGGAATAGGCGCCGCCATTGCGCTTGAGCTGGCTCAAAAGGGCCTGAAGGTCGTAGGAACTGCGACGAGCGAGACAGGGGCGGCCAATATCCAGACTGCATTGGCTGGGTTCGATGGCTGCGCCGGCCGCGTATTAGACGTCACCCATGCCGGCGCGGGCGAAGCGTTGATAGACGCCTTGGTCAAGGAATATGGCGCTCTGCAGGTGCTGGTCAACAACGCAGGCATCACCCGCGATAACCTGGCTATGCGCATGAAGGATGACGAGTGGGATGCCGTCATCGAAGCCAATTTGAAAGGAGTATTCCGAATGAGCCGCGCCGTGATGCGCACCATGATGAAGCAACGTTACGGCCGCATCATCAACATCACTTCTGTGGTGGGTGCATCTGGCAATCCGGGTCAAGCGAACTACGCAGCGGCCAAAGCCGGTGTGGCCGGTATGACGCGCGCTTTGGCGCGTGAGCTGGGGTCGCGTAACATCACCGTCAATTGCATTGCACCCGGATTCATTGAAACTGACATGACTGCTGGCTTGTCTGATGAACAGCAGAAGGCGCTTTTGGGCCAAATCCCGTTGGGTCACTTGGGCAAACCCGCTGACATTGCCCATGCTGTTGCATACTTGGCGTCTCCTGATGCAAGCTATGTGACAGGGCAGGAGTTGCATGTCAACGGTGGCATGTACATGTAGACCATTGAAATTGCGCCGATTGTCCGTTCGGCGACCTGGTTAGAGTTGCGGCTCTAAGCACGGGTAAAATTACGGATTCTTTTACAACCCTTAGAGGGAAGCCATGAGTGATATCGAAGTCCGCGTCAAAAAAATTATTGCCGAACAGCTCGGTGTGGAAGAGTCCCAAGTTACCAATGAAAAAGCCTTCGTGGCCGATCTGGGTGCTGATTCTCTGGACACCGTCGAATTGGTGATGGCGCTGGA
>DAOQRI010000006.1:0-7810 GCA_035355475.1 Rhodoferax sp.
ATCAGCACAACCTCGCCAGACGCATCAAGACCACGGCGCCCCGCTCTGCCTGCAAGTTGCCACACTTCGTTGGTCGAAAGGTCTTCCCAGGCACCACCTTCCCAGCGCTGCAAGTCATGCAGGACGACCTTTCGGGCCGGAAAATTTATCCCCATTCCGACTGAACCGGTTGCGACCAACGCGCCGATTTCGCCACTACGAAAGCCAGCCTCAGCCTTGTCGCGTTTAGCCTTGGATAGACCCGCATGGTGGGCTGCCGCCACGATGCCGCAGTCCGCGAGCCGCTTTACCAGTGATTCGGTGCGTGGTCGAGACTGGACGAACACAATGACTTGCCCATTCTGAGCAAGCGTTTCTTTGACTTCCTCAACCACAACATCCGCTTTGGGTTCATTGCGTGCATGCGCCCGGATGCGCCAGCTCAGTGGAATGGGCCTGTCGTTTGAGATGAATGCCTCACCCCCGATCCACTTAGCCAAGGCATCTGGATTTCCAAGGGTGGCGGACAACCCCATGACCCGTGCATACGGATTGATGGTCTTGAAACGCGTGATGAGACCTTCAAGCGTGGCGCCTCGACGTCCCGTATCCAGTGTGTGCAATTCATCGACAACCAGCAAATCGACTTTGGAAAGCCACCCAAGATGGTCGGTCCAGGTACGGCCGTACAGATCGAATTTCTCGGGAGTGCAGACAAGCACATCGGCAAGTGATGGGGATGGGTTTTCTTCCACATCCACGCCAACTTCACCGGTGTAAACCCCAAGCTTGTAGCCATCAAATTCCTCTCGCCAGGTTACTGCCAGTTCCTTGGCAATTGCCCGAAGAGGCGATAGATATACGGCCTTGAGACCCTTTCAAGGCAAAGTAAGTAGAAATAAGATTCTTTAATGCGTTTCATTTTTGATGTTTTACGAATTTTGCTTGATTTTTTGTAGCTAAAACAAAGAATACTGGCGACAATTGCAATTTCAGCCAGCATTCAACGACGGAACTCTCTCGAAGAACGGCACAGCTGTCGCCAACCTATGTCAACTGCCATTATCTCGGAATTCGATAATTCACCGTCGCCGAAGCGGCGCCAGCGCTCGTTTCGCCTGCTGGAACTACTACTCCCGAACGATCCCGAGGTGCTCGATGCAGTTTTACAGAACAGCCGCGACGCACTTTCGATCGCAGATCGATGGCTTGGTCTTGCTTGTGTAGAAATACTCGAATCCCGGACGTTGCCCCCAAGTCAGAGCCATCTGCCGCAGCGGCTCGAGGACTACCCGGTAGCTACCCTATTTAGTTTGGAAACAGATGCAGGCCAAGTTCACGGTTTTGCAGCACTCAAGGCACTTTTAATCGTCGACAAATTTACTGAACGACGCGAAAGCGACCTGTTTGGCAGCATCGTGAGCGGGCTGCGTAAGTCGGCAGGGCAACGAAACAATTGGCGAAGTGTGCTGCCACCTCGCCCCCCGGATGCTTTCGGTCTCTTGGAAACAGTGGAATTCTGTCATGAATTCGCGACTCAGTCACTCAATAAGCGCACCGATCACAACGAGGCACAGCAAGCCTGGCTGACTGACCTGGAGCGTTGGACAGACCTGCTCAAGACGCCAGCACCCAGGTTCCTATGGATTTTCAAACCGATTGCTGCCCCCGAGGAAACACCAGAGGCGGATCCAGAACTAAACGAAATCGACGACGACAGAGAGAATGAAAATCCCCTGGTCTGGGTGAGCGAGCCCGAATCCGACGTTGATCCAGATCCCGAAAAAGCGGAACTTGACGAACCTTCCGAGCCCGAGTTACCCGTACAGAGTGCCCCCGAAGCGCCCACAAAAACAGGCTGGGCCAAACCTAACACCGAGGGGGAACCTGAGACATGTGAGGGTGCTGAGGCCCGCGGAGCGAGAACCGGGTTCCGTTCCGCCCTGGAAAACCAACGTCTGAAGTGGGCCAATGATCAACTGGTAGCCCGAGATGTCTTTGACTTGGTGGAAGCTATAAAGAAGGAGCTCACAACGCTATCCGAAGCTGAATTTTCGGAACTAAGGAACGCGGCAGGCATTGTCGGACTGGCCATGGCTTTCGGCGCAAGGGTTGAGGAGGTTATGTGCTGGCCATTGCGTTTCACAATGGGGATCACCTGCTTCGAGGGACTCCACATTTTGAGTCGACTAGTCCCAACTCCTCAAGATGCGTGGTCCCCGGATTCTCAGCAGTCCGCCAGTTTGCTGCCAGCAACCGGCCGTTTACGCCTGGAAGTGCCCATCGAACTGGCGCTGTGGTTGGAACAAACCATGACTGTGAATGAAGGCGACAACTTGAGTCAGGTGCTGGACCTTGATCCAGTTAAAGCATTGGGACTGGTACGAAGTTGGCTCTACTCGCTTCGCGCCCAAAATGGCGGCGGCCAAACCCTTGGGAGGGTCGAGCGATGGCTCGCCTTCGCCCTGTACCAAGACTCCCTAGACCATGTGAAAGTCCATTTGTTATGCGCTGACTCCGATTCAACAGGCTGTCCAGCCGCGTATTACCGTGCCTATACGACCACAACCTTAGAAGATCTTCATCGAAAAACCATAAGTCGTGCAGGATGGACGGTTGGAGCTGTGGACACCGGCTCGAACCTTGAAGCGAACAATCGGTGGGTTGGCTCCGCGCTAAACCCCAAGCCGGAGGCCGTTGCCCAGATGTGGCGGGATACAACAGCACACTTTGAATCAATTGTGTCGGATCCAAACAAGGACCTCTGCACCCGCCACAATGCCCGCGAAATCCACGAAGTTTTTTCCCTCATATTTCAGACTTTTCATCGGATCGTATCTGACCCTTTGGAGTCGCTGGAACTGCTCGACCTGGAACATCGCCGCATCATCATTGACGACAAGCACCAGGGAAACTCACAAGCCCACCGTCTGATTCCTCTGGGAAAACTCGCGGTCACGCAGTGTGAGGACCAGATTGAACATCTCTGGAGTTTGGCATCTGCCGTCCAATCCGAAGCACCAGAAACGTTTGCTCGGATCGTGAAAATGCTCTCAACCCCGTCTTCAAGAACTGCACCCTTTCGCTTCCTACTCAATAAGAAGCTAGAGGTCATCCGCATAACACCGGCTGCCTTGCTTGACGCGCTGAAAAGTGTTTGGCCATTCCCACTCAATATCTCCCGGCACTTGGGCGCTACATGGCTGCTTCAAGACGGGGCGACTGATCGGCAAATCTGTAGCCTGCTTGGTCACCACGACTTAGGGACGCTTGAGCTCTCGCCGCTTTCCCCCAACAACTTTGAAGACCTCTTCGGTGACTTGCGACCCAAGATAGACGGGCTAATCGAATCTCTAGGTCTTCGCCCCATTCGCACGTTTCTACCCCCATCAACAGTGCGCCCTTCGCTTCGCGGCACAGCCAAATTTGCCCCCATGCACTTTGGCTACATGCGACGAGAGGCCAAGCGCGCACAAGTGATGGCGAACTTACGCGCGGGGGTCGGGGAGGTAGTGAAAGAACAACTGGCAGGGCGTTCACCTGCTTCCATCACTCAAGATGATGTCAATCTTCTCTTCAAGAACGTTTCTGAAAGCGGCACCGAGGGGCGAACCCAATGGCCCCGGTATAAGGCCGAGGCGTTGCGCGAATGGCTGGTCACCGCCGTTCGGCAGTTCCCCGAACTGAAGATCGAGTTGCCGGCCGGGTCGATCGCGATCAAGGATGTGGCACACACTTGCTCCATGGATTCCCTCGCGAAAGCGCGCTGGCTCTCGCACCTACGCGCCTTTATCAAGTCCTATTGGCTCGGCGAATTTTCCAACTGGAGGCGTCAACAAGACCAATCTCACAGCCCAAGCGCAGCCGCCGTGGTCGCGACCCTGCTGGTCGAATGCCTAGTGATTGATCTGGAAGTTTGGAATTTGTGGCTGGAAACCCGCCAAGTCCCTGATACCTTTATAGACCAATCCGGGCGCGCATGGTTGCGCATGGCTTTGCGCAATGGCAACTCACGTCTGTATCCCATCCGTCGAGACCTCGCCGAACTCACGTGTGGAGTGCCGCAACAGCAATGGAAGAGCGTAGCACTGGAAGATGCAATTGATTGGGTACGCGCTGCAACTGCAGACTTCGTCCCCAAGCGAAAGGTGCCGGATTTCCGCCAGCTACTGGAAATGATTCGAAGTGCGCTCGCGCCAGACACTCCAGGCATGATTTTGAGTTACGCCGATGGTACCAATGGCGCAGTGTCTCCGGAGGAGATTTGCCTTGAACGTGCGGATGGACTCGGGCCCACCTTGAACTCGGTCAACGCATGGAATGCAATTCACAAAGCACCGCATGAAGACCCAGTCCCAGTTGCCCGAGACAGTGGCAAAGCAGCCAACGCTGGAAAGCTAAAGGACGTTGCCGCATTCCGACGAGAAATGTCTAATGCACTTGGACTTTTGGGACACCAAGGTAGTCAAAGAAAAAGAGACAAAAGCATTCGGATAAACGATAGCGCAGTCCAGGTTACGGATCAGGCGTTGCAGTCCACGAGCAAGCACTCGAAACTTGGGCCAATCAACCGGTTCAAAGAGCATCTTGAGGAACATTGGGACAATCTGGTTGGATCCAAACTGACTCCTACATGTGCACTCAGCGTGCGCTGGATGCATTCATTGGCATCAGACGGAAAACGCGGGGGGAGTGACTATGCGCCAAAGACGTTAAAGAACTACTGGTATAGCTGGGCTCTGCGCATGATTGAAGAGTTAGGTCCAATCGACCCGCGCTCGCTCAGCGCTTCAGATATTGAAGAAATCTATCTTCAGATAGTAGAAGATGCGGATCTCGAACACAGACAGCATTTGTATGCCCCGATGCGCAACCTGCATCGCTATCTGGTGGAAAACCACGGGACGACTGGAATCGAGTGGAGTGAATTGCAAGCTGCGACAGGACAGGGGCTTGCGCGAATTGACGCCAATCTAGTACATGAATCGGAGTACCTGTGTGCGTTGAACCTGTTGCGAAATGATGAGACCGTCCAACCACGGGTACGCGCAATGCAAGCCGTCGCTCTCGTCTTGGTATATCGCTGTGGCCTTCGGATTTCTGAAGCACTCGGACTTCGGGATGGTGACCTGTATTGCCACAGCGACAGATGGCACGTACGCTTGGCTCGCAATCGATTCCGCCGGCTCAAGACGGACAGCTCACGCCGGACGGTTCCCATCCTGGAGGACTTAACGCTCGAAGAACAGCAACTCCTGCAGGTATGGGATGCGCACATACGCACGTGCTCATTTGGTCGCGAAATCAAGCCGTTGTTTTCAGCGGGTGGCGCAGGAGAAGATCGGCGTCAACTGTTTCCGCGCCGAACGATTGCATTGCGCATATCCCAGGCGCTCAGAATTGCCACTCGAGACCCTTCTACCCGGGTTCACCACTGTCGGCATTCGTTCGCTTCGCGAATTCTGAAGTCCACTGATTTCATCGCATTGCTGACGAGTGAGACGATAAGCAACCGTCGTTGGGTTTGGGCTGTCTCCGCTCTGTTAGGCCATTCCTCACCGCTGACTACGCTTCAATCATATTTTCATGCGGGCCATGAATTGCTGCTTCAATGGTGCAAACGCGATTATTGGGAACTTCAGAAGAATGCAGATCCGGTTGAATGGCATGCATTTTCATCTGGAGGAAAGCTTAAGACAATGCAGCGTGCCCGACAACGTGCAAATAGTGTCCTCACACTTGAAAAGGCGATGTCCGATTGGACACGCGTTCGGCGATGTGCTGAGGGAACAAGAATACCGATGAATGGACAACTCGGAGCCATTCCTCAGCCAGAGGTCCGCGACACCATTGTCAAAGTTGACCAGGTCATTGATCACGCCAGGCGGTTCGGCCATGTGGACGGACTTGGAGAACATCTTTTCCTCGACGAGCGACTTATCCAGCGCGTCTTGATTGCAGCCGATAAGTTTGCTCGAAGCAAAGTGGAGGTCATACCGCCTGAGGGCTTCTTCTGGACTGAAAGTGAAGACAGAATTTACAAAGATCATGAGATTGAGCAAATTGAGGATGTGCTTCAAGCAGTAGAAGGTGCACGAGGGGTCGACCTTGCCGCCTTCGCGTCCGTGGTTGAACGTCTGCTTGCACCTGCTGAATCGATGATTGCGATAGAACAGACTGACGACCTATTGGCGCTTGCAGAAGTCGTTTCACTTTTTGTGTATGAGAGGAAGCATATCGAGGTGCTAATGCCAGCCGATTCAAAACTGCGTCAGGCACTACCAGTAAAAGCACTCCGATCCATGGGGACCGCAGACGGTCAATCCACCACCACACCGGCCACCGCAAGGCCGGGTACAAAACCACGCTTTATGCATGTTGCGGTATCACATCTGACAGCAGCAAAGGAAATGGAGAAGCTCGCCAGCGACCTGGGCTTCACTGCAGTTCCACATGCTCGCGTTGCTGGCGCTCGCGAGTCCCGGCACAGCAACCAGTCATTGAGCGACCGAGTCGGATTGAGCATCGCACGCAAGGCCGGTGAGCGCACGCGTTCTGCAAAAGTATTCACGCGCATCGCCTCCTCCATCGCAGTATCGGTGATGGCTTCGCGGCTCAGCACCGAATGAGGCGACGCGGGACATACTGAACTTCACCCATTTCCCCCAGGGTAAAAGCTCATTTCAGGACTACCATGCATAGGAATGATTTTCCTTGGCGGTAGCGGCGGCGACTATCACATGTCTGCCCACCGAGAGACTGGACAAATAATTGTGTGAACCGTCAATTAGCCAACGGTGAAGTTCCATTGCCCCATCTCTTTGTCGCGCCCTATTTTGTATTCCTTCGGATTGACTGTGAACGAGGACCGCAGACGGGAAGCTTGAAGATCTGCATACCTTGGAAGCACGCTGAGCATGACCTTGCTTCTGCCTATTGCGCCGCGTTCATCTTGCATCAGCAGCAGGGATGTCGGTTGATTGGTTATAGGGGCGATTCTCACGATTCCAGTAGGGACATAGCAGTAGCGAATTCTTCTGCCGACCTCCACGTGGCACCGCCCCAATGCTTCGATCCAATTGTCCAGCAGGTCCCCCTCTTCGCCAAATCCATCTGCGCACAAAAGGATCTCCCCGCTGTTCCCAAACACCCTTCTTCCCTCTTGATCCCACCACCTACCGACGACTTGAAACCCCAGTGCAGCAGTATGTCTGTCGGGAGTCACAAGGTGCCACCTTTCCTGCTCTTCTACCGACTCCGCCAACATTGCTGTCCAGTCGCCTCCGTATCCGCCAGAGATCCACGGCTTTACTTCTCTGTAGCGCGGCACAGGTGGGTCTACGCTGAACGACTTTCTCTCGTGTCGCCTCAGCTCGCGTTTTTCCATGCTCAAGAAAAGTACTGCCTGACCCGCAGATATGGCTTGCTCGATCGCATGGAAGATAAGCTGAAATTGCGCCTGTCTTTGGGACTCCGTTGGCAGCGTTGGATTGACGCGCGTGTCCCTGCGAATACTGTAACCCAGTTGCTTTAGAAGGTTTGAAATGTGAGTCGGACTGACCGCGCGCTTGTGCAGCTTGGTCAGTAATTCAGCAATTTCTCTGATGCTTTTGGTGGTCCACATGAAAGAGCCACCGTCAACTTTTTTCAGTCGACCTCCATTGAGCACAGCTTCCAGATTTACTGAGAGTTTTGGCCATTCCGAATCAACTGTCTTTCGTCCGGCACCCGCGCTACGCTCTGGAAATTCGCTCGTGAACAAGTTCGCGGGCACCACTCCCCCCATCGACTGCAGCTCGTCAGCTCCTGTTTTCACACGTCTGCGCGACAT
>DAOQRI010000006.1:7910-18413 GCA_035355475.1 Rhodoferax sp.
GAAATCGGATGGCAAGGATTGCAAAGATTGAAACCACGTCGCTGCCCATTGCAATTGGACTCGACAACACTCACCTTGAAGTTTCAATCCTCTTACCTCACAACATCGTACCCCTTGAAAAGCGACAGTTGCTTCGTTCCCTTGGTCGCCAGGCCAAAGCATCCACGGACTCAGCGCTTTCAGAGCTTGCCAAACTGCCTCGCCAAACTCTACGTTCACTAGTGCAAGTTGAGACGGCGGCGCCTTCAAGGCTTAGTGCTGGATCGGTACCGGGAGCTCCGGAGGCAGTAAGTAATCCATTTGACAAAGTGGCGGCCGGCCTGGTGACCTCCCTGAACGGGAAAAAGCGACCAGGCGAATTAGTTGTGAGTGTGACGGCGGGCGACGTGACGCCCCCTGGCGGGTCGTTCACAATCACTCGCCCAGAAATTGCTGCCCGCAAGGCCATTGCGTTTTCAACTGAGCCAGAAGAAGTTTTGCTCACAATATGCGGGCGCCTTGGCCGTGGACTCTGCACAGTCAAAGAGGCCGGTACCACTGCAAGGGTTAGGGCGCGGTTTGGCACTGCTGGCCCGCTTTTACTTCAGCTTAGGATGGTCGAAGGTCTTCATCCTGTCAGAGCACTGGTGCGCCGTTGCATAAGCGATGCCTCCAGTCCCGCGCAGGACATTGGGTTTCATATTGATTGCATCCAAGAGTTGGACACCCAGTGGGCCGGCGACACAGGCGGCCTCGCGATTCTGCAAAAAACATTAGATCGTCTGCACGACCTGTTACCAAAACCCGTTCAGGTAAAGCGCGGTAGGGCACTCAAGAACAGTTGAGAGCTTTGCTATCCGCACAAACTCTTGCAACCTTATAGTCGAAAACGGAGGAAATATCACATTTATCAAACCAAACTTGAACTCAAAAAAGGTGTGACCGACAAAATCGTTCTGATGTTCTTGAGGTCTTAAATAGTCGTCCCTTATATGGACGCCTACCAGTCCAACAGTCAAACGTTTGAATAGCTATTTGAGTGATCCAAACACCGTGTGGCGGGCGAGAAGTCAGATCGGGCTTGTCATTTACGGATACCAAGATGATCCGCGTGAGTTAGTTGAGATCAGGGAAGTGCGAAACTTTCTTACGACATTCAATGATATGTGGCCATACTGGGCGTTCTACTTCATCCACGTGGATGGCTCCATCACATTGTTGTGTACATGTGGTTGTGCGGTGCTCGTTATTTTGGAATGGCGAGGTGGATATTGAGCCGGGTCGCTCGCGCGACTTTCTGCAATCTGGGTTTTTTGGGATGAACACAATTTTCAAGGTCCACCGCTTCCCGGAGGCCGAGATTTCTCCGATGACGAAGAACATTGCGGATTTGCTTAAGCGTGCTCTTAAGTGGTGATCTCTAACTTTACATGGTGACAAGCATCCCCTGGAAGGAATCAGATGCGGGTTTGACGCAATTCACTTGCGTTTGGCAGCCAACCGCGCTGCCCGTACAGTCGCACATTTCAAGGCCAAGGTTTCGTCAAAGAAGGACGGCGAGGATGTGAAATCCCTGACCTCGTTCTCCACAGGGCGAACGTGGCTCTGCAGCTTGACCCATCCCGGGTCGTGAATCAACCTGCGGTCATCTGCCAACCCAAGAGCCTGTAGTAGGTGATTCCGGTCAAGGGCATACACTTCACTCGCCCCCTGGAATGCTTGAAGGTACATGTCGCATACGCCTGCATGTCCAAGAGACTTGAATGCCAGGGCTGAGAAGACGCGTTGTCCACCCCTGCAGAGGTGCAGAGCAACCACCCAACGCACGATCTGCTCAACTACCCCTGAACAGGCGGTCACTCCCGGCGCATAGAGGGCCAGTATATTGAGAGTCTTCAGCTCCCGATAAAAGACGGTGCTGAGCACCACGGCGCTGGGTAGTCCTTTGAGACTGTCTTTCTGCGTATCCATATGTCTTCCTGAATCGTTTTTGAAAATCGTCATACATGCATGAACGCCTGTGCAAATAGTCGCAAACCACAATTGAAAACTAAGCCGATTTGCGCAGTTGTGAATGGGTGGCACGCATATGCACTTGGTGGCATCAATCAGGTAACACATATCGATAAAAACACATGTTGCGCGAGTCGAGAGATAGGGGCATCAGGGTGTGAAGGATCTGAACCGCGGAACCTTGAAGATTGTTGCGATATGCAAGCAACTCAAATCAATTCGGCCACCGGTTTTACTGTGAACGCCGTTGAGACTTGCATTCGGTTTGATCAGGGTTTCGGCGTCATGGAATGGCTGCAAACCAAACGACCTCATCGCCACGTGCGCGGACGCCTACTCCGCCGCGTCCGTAATGCGGATTCCCCTAAGAAAAGTCCCCGCTCATTTGCGATTCCAGATACAAACATACCTGCCGCAAATTTTCAGTGTCGGCGGAGAGCATCTTTTCGAAAGCCGTTCCGCCACAAAATGCTGGCTCCGTATTGGCGGTATGCACCCAATCATCGGCTGCTGTCACGGGTTGAATCAGACTGCGGATCGCCTCAAATATTCTGACAACGTAGCTGATACGTTCCAGAGTTTGCATCGGCAAGTGTGGCTTAACTTCACCACCTGACCATTGCAGATAGGTGTCTCTGTCCGCACCTAGCAGCGTTTGCGTTTGAATTTCGCTGAGATTCCAGGCGCTACAAATCACAAAGAAGAAGCGAAGCGCCGCCGATTCATCGACTGGTCTGTGGGTGTTCGGCGGAGTGGATGGGGGTCTCGATGCGGTCATGAGTCTTTGAAGCCGGTATTGGCACGTGGTGCCTAAAGATGATCATAGAGCAGTCTGCGCCCTTCAAACGTATCCAAAAAATACGATGGCGGCTTCCCCAAGATCTCAGTTGCTGATACCAACCAAGCGCCCATCCTCCGCGCAACGCTAGAGCTATGTGCGGGCGCCGATGGCGTGGCCAGTGCCTGAACCTGTCCGATCAACTGCCACAGTCCCACGACCCGTTCGGTTTCTCCCAGTGAGAGTACCGGGTGTTTTCCAACGGCGTGGTCGGTGCCTCGCCGCCGCAGAGGAATACCCAACATCCGGTGTATTTCCTTAGTGTCAAGTCCTAGACATCCCGCAAGCGATTGCAAGTCGCGCGTAGTTGATCCACGACGCATGCGCGCGACACGTTGGAACGGTGATTCTTGCGCGATGCGGACGGCAGTTTTCAGTAGCGTGATCGGGGTGCGTGCCATGGGTGAATATTCCTATGCGAAAGGTGGATTGCTATCAGTGCCAGGATCTCAAAAACATGGCGCCCATGATCAAGAGCACGATGCCCAAAATAATCCGTTGCGCCAGCTCGGCCATTTGCTCGCCTGCGGAGGGCGGAAACGTTTCGTGCGTGGATGCACAGAACGGACAGACAGAGCGTTTGGGTACCGGCGTCCACCGACGATCGGCCCCCAATGGTGGCCCGGTGATGATTCTGGGCACCATCAGGCGATGGCAAGATCGGCATTGAACACGGTGGTCTTTAGGTTCGGTGCTCAATTGTTGGGTAGTGCTGGCCGCCTGAGCTGCAAATCGGACCTGAGATGCGCGCGAGCCCTTGTTGTTTTTGACCGGCAGAAAGAACACGCTGTCACCGGTCCGGGGATGCCCCTGGTCTTTGAAGTCCAGCTTGCTGAAATAGTGGTCGGCGCCCGATTCGTCGGTCACAAAGCCAAAGCCTTTTTCAGGCGAGAAACATTTGATTCTTCCTCTCATTTGGCATCCACCTGTACATATTGGGATGACGAATACGCTGGGTTGCTTTCGCACGGGTGGGTAGCTGCATGGTCTGCCACCAATAGTGACAATTCCAGTTGGTCGCTAGGCATGGGTTTGACTTCTTCTCGTTGAGAGTTTTCGGCTGAAGAAGAATTCGGTGTAGTGGCAGTCTGGTGCATCACATGACTCCCAGCATCATGCTTAGCCCATTTTCTCGGGCCAATTTCTGATAGTCATAGAGCTCCACCTGCTCCATCGCCAAGATGGTGTCAGTAGGCATGGTCACCGCGATGGCCTGGCGCAGTTGTTCACGGAACCCATCCAGAGTTTCCGCGCCCATGAGCTTCCAGCGAATTTCGATCGTCATCACGTGGCTGACCACCAGTAACAAAACCTGAAAGTCCGTCCAGACGTGGACATAGTAGAACTTGACGCCTTGGTCCCCCTGGTCGAAGTTGACCAAGGCTGTCTGTAACCGGTAGCCTCGGATGATGTCTTCTCCAACCCGAAGACCTTGACCTAGATAGTGAAGACCGTGGCATTGGGCCTGCGCACTGATGCCTTTGGTGAACAGCACTCGAGGGTTTTGCGTCAGTGCCCACTCGGCCCGATGTGTCCATTTTCCGAGAGCGCGTTGGGTCTCGATAGTGTCCAGAGCGCGCTCGCCATTCAAGTCAGTGACTTGCACCCCTAGTAAATACACCATTTGCCAACTGGGGTTTTCATCACTCTTGACAGTGCAGGGTTGGGGCACTTCCACGGTGGTTTGACTGCCCGCTTCCAGATGGCGCAAGTATTGGTAGAGTTTGTTTGCGCTGCAGTAGAACAAAGTCTTTCCCTCAAAGAGGCGGGTGCCCAATACGACGTGGCGTGCGTTCGTAATTCGGGTGGCCATCTTCTCCAGAACGCTCAGATAATTGGCGTCGGCCTCAACCAAGGTCAACGCTGCTGAAGCTGAGGACTTCATCCGAAATCCCACCGGCACAGCGATCGCCGAAAGCACGCGGTCTTCCAGGTAGAAGTTTTCAGAGCAGTGGCTGATGATGTCTTTGAGGCGGTCACACGCCCCTTCATCATCAATCCCACCAAGCGCGGCGGCCGCGATTTCCAGTCCGCCATGATTGACCAGCTCACCGGATACCTGCTTGCGTATCTTTTGGTAGGTCTTTTGGTCCAGGCCTCGGCTTTGATGCAGTCGGCAAACGTCTTTGACGAGTGCGTCAACCTGGTGTTCGAAGATGGTTTTGATAGTCACAAAGTTCCTTTCCTGTGAATTGGCAAGTGCCAATGACAAGAATGAACTTTTGCATCGCGTGTCTAAGCCCGAATAGCGCGAGTCTCACAAATAAGTTTGAGAATTGAAGGAACCGACCTTGTAGGCAAGGCAAGGGACGACTAAGCCTTCAGGGGACTCTCACAAAACGGCGGTCGCTTTCAATCTCAATCCGCAGGGGTCTCACCAGTTTCATGCAGCGCCTTCGCCCAGCGGCCAAGGGTTACGCGAAGTGATCGCTCTTCGGCGGTGCGCAATGGCAATTGCGCGAGCATGTTCTAAGCCCTATCTAGCGCCGTGACTTAGACTGGTCGAATTTGCGCCAGTATCCAAACTCATCCTCATGCACTTCAAGGTCTACTTCCATGACACGAGTCTGCAGTCGTTCCTGGACTTCCGTAACCGCCTGGTTGTAAATGGTGGGGCCAATCTCTTCCAGGAAGAACCCAAGCAGGGCACCGGCTGCGATATTTCCAATCTTCTCATCCATGTTCTCCTGGAAGTACCGCTCTATCGATGCGATGGCAAGCTTCTTGGCCTCTTTGGATATTTCAATGGTCATGCAGGGATTCTGCCGCAACCGACAGTGAAGTGGGTCTTTAGCAAGGTTGCGGCAACTGGCAACCTTGGCTCTCACAGCCCGTGTCGGCTAGAACCTATACCCCAACAGCCGTGCCGGCAGAAACAAGATGCTCTTGATCAAAGCCAGTACCGCCGAGACGGTGAAACCGATCAGTCGCAGTGGAATCGAGAGCAACCAAACAAAGGGCCACACTACCAGAGCCAGCATTGCGATGGGCCAGCTCAGCAGGAACAGGATGCACCAGCCGATCAGCAACAACAGTGCGTTCATGGGATCAGGACTGGTGCGCTACAACAGTGACAGTGTCCAGCGTTACCAGTGTTGGCGCCTGATTGCTTAGCTCATTGCTTGCAATCTGGGCCACCGTGTTGAAAGACATCAGCATGGAGCCATTGGTGACCACGGTCAGCAAGGCGGCCAGGGTGATAGAGGCCAAGCGTGTTGTGTTCGAAATCTTCATGGTTCTCTCCAGTTGGGGCCACCAAGTGCGGCCCGTTGAAGAGAATGTAGACAACACCGAAAGAAATTGCATTGCAAATGCGACGAATTGCAATATCGCGCGATTTGTCCGGCGAATGCTGTGACGAACGGTGGCCTGGTTAATCCTTAAATGTGGATTCCACAGACAAAACACCCTGCGATTAACAGATCCAAGCGCTTACTTGACTTTTGGGATTCCCAGTTTGTATTCGCCGACGCCACCTTCAATCAGGTGGCCCGTATCGAGCAACTTGGTGATCGATGCGCCAATGGAACCCTTGGGCAATCCGATCTCTGCGCCAACAGCCGCGCGGTTGATTTTTACGAAGTGATTGGGATTCAGAATTTCAAGCAAACGGGCCAGCACCTTGGCGGAATTGCCGCTCAATGAAGTCGGTTGCGATGTTGCTGGCTTTGCATTACCTGCTGCCTTGATCTTTTTGGGAGTCTTCTTGATGACAGCGTCGGTCGCATGGATCTCTTGCACCATAGTCAGGTCATTGGGTGCAGTGGCCTGCGGTCCAGTCAATGAAGGCATGGTCAACACGGCGGGAATAGCTCCGGCTGACAAATCAGTTGCTGCGTTGTAGATCTTTTGAAACTCGGCTTCTACCTGTCCCACTGCGCGCGACAAGCGAGCCACCGTCTTCCAATCATCAAAGAGGCTGTCATTGCCCATATCAAAGGGGTTCTCTGCCATGGCCAGCTTGACCTGTTCGGCATAGCTTTGAACGGCCTCCTTCAATGCGACGTCGGCCGCATAGATGGCGGCTCCAGCGGCTTGAATGGTTGCGAGGGTTTGGGCGGGTAGTGCCATGAATCAATCCTTTATTAGATGCGCGGTCGTGATGCCGGTTTAGTTCAACGATGAGCGAGTGTGGGAGTTTTTCCTGCAGACGGCATGCATTTCAAAATCTATTGGCGCGCCATTTCCGGCCCTCTTCTTTACAGCTAGTTTGCACGCTATATACAGGCGAGCAAGGACTTGATTTTATAGAAGGCCGGACTTCTATGGTTTGGGGGGCGCGATTGTCCTTAGAGTCGAAAGCCATCGAAGTGTAAATGCCGAAGTGACAATCTATTTCGTTCTGTCCGCATTCATTGCGGTGATCATGCAGAACCGTCCGGTAGCCAATATCAATTCCTTCGAATCATCGTGTCGATGGCAAAAGTAGCGGACAAGGGGAAGACCGATTGAAGTTACGGTTTGGACCAGCTTCGGACATCCACGAATGTCCGGCAACTGAACGCTGAATCATGCTGATACGCGCAAGGCACCGGTGGTCACTCCGGCTTTGATGCCTACCTAGGAACTAGCTTGTTCGAACGCCGAATGCAGTGGCAAGGTACTCGCGACATATCGGCGTGGCTTACTGTTCCCGCAGCACTCGACTTCCAAGCGAGGCATGACTGGCTTCAGGTGCAGGTGCGCTGCCACGAACTCGCAAACCTAGCGTTGGACGTGCTGACGAAACGCTTCGGAACTCATCTCATTGCGCGTGATGACGATTGGGCGCAGATGGTCGCAATACCTGTGGCACCACAAGATCCGGACTTGCTGCGCAAGCGGCTCTACGAGGAGAGCCATATTGAGGTGCCAGTGACTTCTCATGGCAACGAAGTTTTCGTGCGCGTTTCCGTACAGGGATACAACACACTGGAAGACATCGAACGCCTACTCGCTGCAACCGCCCTTAACTAGGGTTTCGACTCTCTCTCACATTCCTGTGATTGACGCCAGGAATTTGACACCAACTAAGTTGTATGCCCATTGCGGTCAACAACAGATGACTGCACTGGGTCAGGTCCGGGCCAGTTCCAGTCATTCGTGAATGGCAGCTATCGGGCATCGTGTTGAAAACTTCGGAAGTCGGTACTCACCGGCCAAGCCCGGGTTTCAATAGATCTACTGGGAGGGTACGAACCCCCCGAAACTCGGCTATCGACAATTACGAGTTATCAATAGTTGGCAACATTGCTAACGACCCGCGACAGGCGTTAGCAAAGGCGTCGACGAGCAAACCACGACACGCCTTGCGCCTCTTGTGAGAGCCACGTAGAGATGCTGTGCAGTCATGCGTTCGGGTTCAAGAATGACCGCGACGTCAGCCTCCAGTCCTTTCAGAAGAAGTGTGCTTCCGACGGCGCGCCGGCCCAGCGGCCGCCCCAGATGGCGGTTTCGCTCTCGGGCTTGCATCGCTGCACCGATGAATCCGCCTTCGCCGCCTGTTGCTCTCAGCGCCGAGATACAGCAATGCAGCACTTCGGGTCGGTAGACGCGCGCACCGTGCTGGTCCGCCAGGGACTGGAGTAGGTTAATCGAGGTCGTGTGACTGGGAGCCGCTACGAACGTCACAGCTGCGGCTTCTGCAGGTGTCGCGGGCGTGCGGGCTCTGCCCCCTTGTATCGTTTCGACCCGTGCGAGTAAGTTGGCGGTTCCCACGCCTGTCATCAGAGAGGTCGCGAACTCTGCAAGTTGTCGCAGCGCGTTGGGACTCGTCAAATCGAACTGGCGGGCGAAGTTCACCAGGTCTTTTAGGTCGACCGCCTCGACAGATGTTGCGCCCGGCGTCTGCATGGTTATTTGATTCCGTGCATTCACATTGATTGAGTCGCCAATGATAAGAACGCGGCCGTCTCGGTTTGGCGCTGCTGTCCGGGCGGCGACAAGTCGCTGCTGCAATTCCATGCCCTGGGTCAGTTGAACCCATTCGACGCCTGCAGGTGCTCCATGAAGATCTATAGGTTGGCCGGCATGCAATGATGTGCGGGCTTGCAGAAGCCAACCGCCTAGTGCGTCCATGCCGACGAGGCGCCATCGCCAAGGAGTCTGTAGCGCGCCGATGGGCGGGAACGCTACCTGTGCTTGATTCTCCCAGTGAACCAATGGATCCCGGAAGCCAAATATCGCCTGCATCGGGTCACCAAGAATGCAAGTAGGGAGTGTCTGAGCAATGGAGCAGACGATGGCGTGCTGCGCAGTATTGCAGTCCTGATACTCGTCCACCAGCAAGCGCGAGTAAGTTGAGGCAATGGGGTCAACAATGTGACCTGCCTGTAGGAGCTGTTGCACGGCAGCTCGAACCGCTGGGTAGTCGGTGTACGGGTTGGCCAACTCAAGTACACGCGCATTGAGGCCTGCTCGAACCGGAAACTTGGTCGCCAGCCGCATCGCGAAACCGTCAATGGTGGACACCCGATATGCCGAACTGGGGACGCTGCCGCGCTGAAGCCTGGCGCGTAGAGCAGTGACTCCAGCGTTGGTGTGCGTCAGCACCAAGACGGGCTTGATGCCGGTGTGCTGACTCAGCGCGTCCGCGATGAGTTGGGTCTTGCCGCATCCGGCTGGGGCGGTAACTGAGCCTAGGCGCGCTTGAAAGATGTCGATTTCAGGCGGCGGCACTCGTCCACCCCCAAAGTAGGTTGTTCACGATTTGGACGAAACCTGGTTCAGCATCCGCAATGTGGGGGCCGACGACCTCCTTGGCGATTTCCTGGAAACCAGTCACTGACTTGAACCAGCCGTTCTTTTTGTTACGAGCGGCAAGTCCGAGCAATGCTCGGCTCGCAGGCGTGTAGCCGCCATTCAGCCGTTCGGCCTCTATGGCATCCAAAGTGACTTGTCCGTGCGACTTCGACTTGACGTGCTCAGCCATGAGCTCACGGCCGACGATCTCGTCCGCCTTATTCAGCAGCGCATACACCGCGTCATTGCTTGAATGGCGGAATAGCTCGTCCTCGAGTGCCAAGCCGGGCCGCCACGTGATGTACTGACCGCCCGCTGCAATGAATCGCTCGACGAGTCCGACAGTTGAAACTGGCTTGTCCGCGTCGACGAAGACTAGGACGCGATAGCCTAAATTGAGGAACGCCTCCCCTCGTGCGAAGCATTGGTCGGGGCATCCTCCGCCTGCGTCCACGTAAGCGCCTCCGTGGGCCAGGAATGACGTCGCGCCACATTGGGCCCACCACTGGTCCATGCCGCGAGCGAATCCGACCTCGCTGGCGCCTTCACAGACGATGACGGACTTGGACAGGAAGGCTTCTGCCGCCTTGCGCAATGTGCCCTGAATCCCGTCGTCCAAACCAGCGCACGTGGCCGTGTGGACGCCCGAACTCTGACGCACGACGAAAAGCTGGTTCCCAGCGAGCTCTCTGAGCGTGACCGGTGAATGGGTGGTCATAAATACCTGCAGCGGCTGGGTCGCGTCTTTTGCGCCAAGTGAGTCGAGCAGTCGCATGAGCCGGTGCGGCTCAAGTCCGTACTCGACTTCGTCCACCAGGGCAACGGTGGCCGCCGCCGCTGCGGCCCTTTGTAACCCTGCGACAAGGAGACGCCCCGAACCGGTGCCAAGCGACCGCAGAGGAATGCCGCTCTCGCTGTGGAGAGCAATTGCACCATCGCCAATCGACACCGAG
>DAOQRI010000007.1:0-18355 GCA_035355475.1 Rhodoferax sp.
ACGAACTTGGGCGTGGACTTGGGGATGGGGAAGGCGTTCTTGATGTAGTTCTGGCTCAGCGGGTGTATCACGAACGCAAAGCGGCGGATATTGCGGAAAGTGCCAGTGGGATGCAGCAAGCGCGGTGTGACGTGCAGTTCAGTCAGAATTTCGTCGAAATCGTCGTCCGAGACTTCTTCCTGCGGCTTTTCCAGTGCGGCCAGAATCATGGCCTCGATCGTGTTGATGCCCACCACTTCAGGGAACAGCATGGGCGACACGTCGATCACCAGGTTGACCTTGCACTTGGCGAAATACGCCATGCGCTCGTCGGTCACGGCCGAGGTGATCAGGGTCTTGCCTTCGAGGTTGGTGGCGTTGCCAACTGCCTTGATTTCGGCAAAGGTTCCCACGATGACGTGGGATTTGGATACGACGTCGGCGACCAACTTGTTTTTCAGACCCGACATTGCGCCTTCGAGCATTTGTCCGGTTTTGCCCGACAGCATGAAATTGCTGCCTTTGGCATACAACTCCAACTGCTCCAGCGAGGTCAGCATTTTTGGGGCGCCCGTCTGGAACAGGGCATCGGCAAAGCTCAGGTTCTTGGTGTAGTCGGACATGGCCACGGCCATGTCGTAGTTGCGCATGCCTGAGAGAAAGAGCACCAGGTTGTTGTTGAAATAGTGGCCCAACTCCTTTTGCACATGGCGAATGGCCCGCACCTGCAGCAGGCGTCGCAGCGTGGCGCCCGTAGTCACCGGCACACGGGTCACCACGTTGGTCAGGCGCTGGGTTTCCTTGTTCACCACGGTGCGCAGACCCACCTGGTAGTGGTCACTGATCTCGCCCAGGCCAATGGCATCGGCGGTGGCCTGCTGGCGGCGCATCAACTCCCAGGCCTTGCCGGTGTCCTGGTCAGCGCCCATGCGGCGCACGGAAAACGACTGCCCCAAAAACTCGGCCTTGAACTCGAAGTCCCGCTTGGATGAACCCAATGTGACTGTGACTACCTTTTTCATTTCTCACTCCTCGTGTGTTTCATTCAAGTCAGTTGCGCACTGGCAACTGACACAACGCATGTGCTCAGGGGGCCTTCTTTTTCCGCTTGGCAGGTGTTGGTTCCGGTTTCTCGGGCTTTGGCAAAGCCTTGCGAATGACAGCTTCACAGACCTCTTGGGTCATATAGCGCGGAACCGGGTAGCCGGTATGGGCTTCACGACAGGCGGCTTTGGCCAGCGCGGGAATGTCGGATTCTTTCAGGGCTGCAAGCGATGTAGGAATGCCCAGATCGTGGTTCAACTGGTCTACGGCGTCCAGGAATTTCTGCGCCAGCACGTCGTCAGATTCGCCCGCAGTACCAACCCGTGCGGCAACGGCCAGCTGGGCCAGTTTTTCAACGATGGAAGGGTGTGAGTACTTCAGCACCAGAGGCAGCATGATGGCATTGGCAAGTCCGTGCGGCGTGTGGTAGAGCCCGCCGAATTGGTGGGCAATGGCGTGCACATAACCCACGTTCGCTCGGGTGAAAGCGAAGCCAGCGTAGGTGGAAGCCAGAGACATTTTCTCGCGCGCTTCCAGGTTCTTGCCGTCGGTGTAGGCGGTGCGCAGGTTCTCGAAGATCAGACCGACTGCTGACAGCGCCATGCCATCGGAGTAGGCTGTTTTCCAGTTGCCCACAAAGGCTTCGATGGCGTGGGTTAGTGCGTCAATGCCAGTGGCCGCCGTGATGTGCGGTGGCAGCCCGGTCATGAGCGAGGGGTCGAGTGCTGCCATCTTGGGCACCATGCGGGGATCCACGATGACCAGTTTCTTGTGGTTGACCGGGTCGGAGATGACGGCCGCAACCGTCACTTCCGAGCCGGTACCGGCGGTTGTCGGCACCGCATAAATCTTGACCGGTGCACGCAGCCCCTTGAGATAGCCCGCGAGCTGGTTGAGCGGTTTGGGATTGGACACCGCCACAGCGATCGCCTTGGATGCATCCATGGACGAGCCTCCACCAAAGGCGACGATGGCATCGCAATCGTGCTCCTGGTAAAAGTCGATGCCCTTTTGAATGAGTGGAATGGGCGCATCGGGTGTGATTTCGTCAAACACCACAAACTGGGCACCACCGGCGTTCAAGGCATCGGTCAACCCATTGAGCAGGCCGAGTTTGGAGATGATGTTGTCCGTGACGATCAGGATTTTGCGGTGTCCAAAACCCGCAATCGCCTGACCCAGTCGGCCACTCGAGCCAGGTCCCACCAGCAAGGTGGGTTGTGGAATGGGGATGAAGCGGGTTACCAAACCGGCGCCCTTCATCAGAGCTCCAAGGCCGGTGGCTCGCAGGTTGTTACGCATAGCTTCGGGTATCAAAAAAGCTCTCCTGGCAAATTGGAAAAGGCGGCCCTGTAGTATGCCCAACCCTGCAAGGGTTGGGGCACTAACCTGAACACGTATAAACCCTGATGCACGGCATTGCCCGCTCTACACCAGCAAGCGTGCCAGTGCCGCCAGTGCAGCTGTCTCGGCGCGCAGCACCCTGGTACCCAATGTCACGGGCGTGAACCCGCAGGCCGCCGATGCGGCTTCCTCCGCCGCGCTGAGGCCGCCTTCAGGCCCTGACAAAAAGGTGTTGTAGGCAGCGGTTCCATGGGCCAGGTGCTGTGCCAAGGGGCTGGACCCTTCGCACAGCGACAGCAGCCAGCGGGCATCCGTGTCTTTGGGCGGCTGGCTTTGTAGCCAGGCGGGCAGTGTCTTGACCGGCATGACCTGTGGCACACGGTTGCCCCCGCACTGCTCACAGGCGGCAACCGCCACGCTTTGCCAATGAGCCACTTTCTTGTCTGCCCGCTCCCCCGACAGACGCAGAACGCTGCGCTCTGTGATCAGTGGCTGGATACTGGCCACCCCCAGCTCGGTGGCTTTCTCTACCAGCCAGTCCATGCGGTCGTTGGCGGGCATACCCACGGCCAGGTGCACCGCCACGACGGCCTCGCGTCCGACGGCGCGGTAGGCGCCCACTTTGACCTGTACGTCGCTGCGTCCCATGTGGGTGATGGTGGCATCAAACTCCCCATCCTGACCGGAGACGCCATGCCCGCCGTTAAATAGGGTGATGGTGTCACCAGGCTGAAGCCGCAAGACCTGGACGTGGCGCGCAGGACCGCTCGGCAATTCGATCTCAGTATCGCTCACCAGCGGGGTATGGCAGTAAAAGCGCGGCATGGTGTGTTGCTATAACTTTAGGAGCTAATTACGCAATGTATTCGAGGGCTAGAGGCTTATTAGACTCACATTCTTCCGAATGCGTAGGCACTGGGCACCGGGATGCCCTCGATGCGCTCCACCAGGCGCAGCAGTGGTTTGAGTTCCATGTAGCGCGAACAGGTGGCGCGTATGTAGTCGATGAAGCGGGGCGTGTCCGCCAGATACTGGGGTTTGCCGTCGCGCAGGGTCAGGCGCGCAAACACACCCGCGATCCGCAGGTGGCGCTGTAGTCCCATCCACTCCACCGCTTTGTAGAACTCGCCAAAGTCATCGCCGACCGGCAAACCGGCCTTTCGGGCCTTCTGCCAGTACCGGATGGTGACATCGAGGCAAAAATTCTCATCCCAGCTCAAAAATGCATCGCGCATCAGGCTGGCAATGTCGTAGGTGATGGGGCCATACACAGCATCCTGAAAGTCCAAGACGCCTAGACGACCTGCCCCCATGCTTGCCGCTGCTCTGGCATCTTCTGCGGGGACCATTAAATTGCGTGGCATGAAGTCCCGGTGCACATAGACGCTGGGCCAGGCCAGGTTGCTGGTCACGATTTTTGCAAATGCATCATCCAGTATCTTGCGCTGGGTGGCGTCCAGTTGGAACTGGCGGTGCGCACCGACATACCACTGGGGGAACAACTCCAGTTCCCGCATCAGCGTGGGCTGGTCGTACACAGGCAGGACACCTTCGCGCGAAGCCAGTTGCCATTGCAACAGCGCGTCGACCGCATCCAGATAGCGGTTCAGGGGTGGCGGTGCCTTTGGATCGATCACCTGCATCATCGTGTGATTGCCCATATCCGTGAGCAGCATGAAACCGTTGGCCTCATCCCAGGCCAGAACTTCCGGTACTTTGAGCCCTGCCTGTGCCATGAGTTGGGAAACCTGCACAAAGGGTTTGCAGTTTTCCAGGTCGGGCGGTGCATCCATGATGACCAGCGTGGTGTGCCCGGTCGCGGCCGAGCTATCCACGCGAAGGTAGCGCCGAAAACTGGCATCGGCAGACGCCAGGCGAACCGACTGGGGATCGAGCTGGTGGGCGGCTTGCAGGCCCATCAGCCAGGTTTCGAACAAGGCCTGTCGTAGGGGATTGGCCCACAGCGCGGTGGGTGTGGCAGGTGGTGGCGTGTCGGATTGGGGGCTCATGGATAATCCATTCTACAAAGCCCTGTCCTCTCAACCGTTGATGCCTTCCTGCGCAGAATCGACCTTTCCTTGCTGATCAACCTGTCTTTCGCCCCATGCCTTCCCTGATGCGTGCTTCGCGTGCTTGCTCGAGTGCCAACTGGCGCATGGCATACCGTATGGCCATTGCGATCAGTCTGCTCGCGGCTGGCCGTGTCGGTTACGCGCAAACGGCAGTCGCGCCGGTCGATGTGTCGGCCAACCAGACGCTGGTGCTCAAGCCCAGCGGTCGAATGGAAGAGGCACTTTCGAGTGCTCCAACGCGAAGTCTTCCAGTGTTTGTGTCGGGTGAACGGATGTCGGGGCGGCCAGATCTGGACACGCTGCTGGAAGGCAATGTGGAGTTTCGCAAGGCGGGAACCGTGATACGAGCCGACCGGATCGAATACTTCCAGCCGACCGATCAAGTCAAAGCCAGTAGCAACGTGCGCATCAACCGCAAGGGTGACGTGTTTGAGGGGCCCCTGCTGGAGTTGAAAGTGGACGCGTTTGAGGGTTTCTTTAATGAGCCGCGCTTTCATTTTCTGAAGAACGAGGGACATGGAGCAGCCAGCCGGGCCGACTTTGTGGATGACAGCCACACCGTCATCCACAACGCCACCTACACCACCTGCCGACGCAGGCCGGGTCCGGAATGGTTGCCGGACTGGATTCTCCGGGCCACCAGCATCAACCTGGACAACGACGAAGATGTGGGCATTGCCCATGGTGCGGTGGTCAGCTTCAAGGGTGTTCCGGTCCTGCCGATCCCTGCCATCAGCTTTCCTTTGACTGACAAGCGCAAGTCCGGTTTGTTGCCACCTACGATTGGCGTAGGTACCGACAATGGTGTAGAGGTGGTGCTGCCTTATTACTGGAATATTGCCCCCAACCGGGATGCCACCTTCACACCCTCGTTCATGACCCGTCGGGGAGTGGACTTCGGTGCTGAGTTCCGCTATCTGGAGCCGCAATACACCGGCACGGTGCGTGCCAACTTCATGCCCATCGACAGACTCACGGAAACCGACCGATGGGGACTGTCTTACATGCACCGCGGCGTGGTGACGACACCGCTGGGTCATGTGGTCATAGCTGCCAACGTCAATCGCGTCAGCGATGACAACTACTGGCGCGATTTCAATAGCAACAGCACCATCGCGGATGCAAATGCCATAGCCAATACGAGTGCCAGCGTCGGTGTGGCGGTGACTCAGCGGTTGCTGCCCAACGATCTGACAGCGTCCTGGGGAGCCGGTGCGTTTTCCAGCGCACTGAGGGTGCTCAAGTGGCAAACCCTGCAGGACGTGACCGCGCCCATTGTGCCGCCCTACGATCGCTTGCCCCAGATTTCGGCACGCTATGCCCTGACCAACGTACAGGGGGTGGACTGGTCCATCGATGGTGACTTCACCCAGTTTGAAGCCGACCGCAACAAGACCCTGCAACCCAACGCCCAGCGTGGTGTTGCATTGTTACAAGTCAGCAGGCCGTGGCTGGCACCGGCGGGTTTTGTTACACCCAAGCTGCAGCTTCATGCCAGCACCTACCAGTTCGATGCGGCCCTTGCCAATGGTGCACGCTCGACCGACAGCGTGGTGCCTACTTTCAGTCTGGACAGTGGGCTGGTGTTCGAACGTGAAGCCCGGTTTTTTGGCAGCAACCTGATCCAGACCTTGGAGCCGCGCGCCTTTTATGTGTACACGCCTTATCGCAGCCAGAGTCAACTGCCCAACTACGATACCGCCAGCAACGACTTCAACTTTGCCACCATCTATACCGAAAACGCCTTTGTCGGCCACGACAAGATTTCGGACAACAACCTGTTGACCCTGGGTGTGACCACCCGCTTCCTGGATGCCGACAGTGGTGCCCAGCTGGCGCGCTTTGGTATAGCGCAGCGCTTGCGGTTTGATGACCAGCAAGTCACCCTGAACCCGGCTACCGCCGGGGCTCAAGCCGGATTCAGCGACGTTTTGCTGGGTGCATCGGTCAACGTGCATGACAGCTGGGCGGTGGACTCGACTGTTCAGTACAACGCCAAGACCGACCAGTCCATTCGCTCCACCATCGGAGCACGCTACAACCCGGGCAATTACCGGGTGGTCAACGCGGCCTATCGCTACCAGCGCGACGCCAGCGAGCAGCTCGATGTCAGTTGGCAGTGGCCCATCAACAGCTTGTGGGGCGACAAGGGCCAGGACCTGGGGGCAGGGCGTGGTCAGGGTGAGGGGCGCTACTACAGTGTGGGGCGCCTGAACTACAGCCTGAGTGAGCGGCGCCTGGTCGACACCATTCTGGGGGTCGAGTACGATGCGGGCTGCTGGCTGGCGCGTGTCGTGCTGGAGCGGGTGCAGACCAGCACCTCCACTTCGACCGGGCGGCTGATGTTTCAGCTGGAGTTTGTGGGTTTCACCCGTTTGGGTGTGAGCCCCTTGCAGTCCTTGAACCAAAACATTTCGCGATACCAGAATTTGCGTGATTCAGGCGGCAGCTTGAGCCGCTTTAGCAACTACGATTGAAAGACCATGAATTTTCGAACCTGGGTACCCGTCTTTGGCCTCGTTTGCAGCAGCGTGTGCGGTTTGGCGCACGCGCAGGCATCGCGCCCTGCCGACTCGATTGTGGCGGTCGTCAACTCGGAGCCTGTTACGCAAAGCGAGTTGCGTTCGGCCATGCAACGTACCGCGCGCGAATTTGCACAGCAACGTGTGGCCGTACCGGCAGATGACGAACTTCAGCGCCGCGTTCTGGAACGCCTGATCAACGAGCGCGCCCAGTTGCAGCATGCGCGGGAAACCGGCATCCGTGTGGATGAGGCGGCCGTGGATCAGGCCGAGCAGGGCGTGGCACGCCAGAATCAGATCGACGTGGCGGAATTGCGCCAACGCGTGGCAAAGGATGGGTTCACCGTGGCGCAGTTTCGAAGCCAGTTGCGGGACCAGTTGACCCTCTCGCGTGTGCACGAGCGTGAGGTGGAAGGTCGTTTGCGGATCTCGGAGGCAGAAATCGACGCCGTCATTGCCGAGCAGCAGGCAGGGCAAACCGACCCCATGGCGCAGGAGATCAACCTTGGCAACTTGCTGGTGTCGGTGCCCGAAAGCGCAACCACCGAGCAAGCCGCACAGCGGATGATGCAAGCGCAAAAGATACTGGATCGCCTGCGTGCCGGGGAAGATTTTGCGGCGCTGGTCAGCGAGGCTTCATCCGGTGACCGGGCCAACGGGGGGCAGTTGGGCTTGCGCCGTGCGGACCGCTATCCTCCCTCCTTTGTGGCTGCGACCCAGAATCTGGCAGTCGGTCAGGTTTCCGAAATTGTGCGATCGGGTGCCGGCTTTCACATCTTGAAGGTGGTGGAGCGTAAGGCGCCATCGGTGGCGGCTCCGGTTGCGGTGCAGACCCGTGCGCGCCACATCTTGTTGCGTCCTAGTCCACAAATGTCGTCGGCTGCAGCAGTGGCGCAGGCTACCGATTTCAAGAAACGTATTGAATCGCGCTCTGCCACCTTTGAGGCATTGGCGCGAGAGTATTCGCAAGATGGAAGTGCTCCCCAAGGTGGGGAACTAGGCTGGGTCGGACAGGGCGCGTTTGTGCCGGAGTTTGAAGAGCCCATGAATCGCCTTGCCGAAGGGCAAATCAGCGCGCCGGTGGTCTCGCGTTTTGGCGTGCACCTGATTCAGGTGATGGAGCGTCGGCGCGTGGAGCTTTCTGAGCGAGAAGTGCGCGAAGGCATTCGCGCGCGACTCAAGGAAAGCCGGTATGAGGCCGCCTTTACCGCCTGGGCACAGGAAATTCGCTCCAATGCATTTGTTGAAATCCGCGAGGCATCCCAGTAGCCTTGGCATGAAACACATTGCCCGCAAGCGATTTGGTCAGCATTTTCTGACCGATGGCGCCATTATCGAAGCCATCGTTCACGCGATTGCGCCCAGGCCCGGGCAACGCATGGTGGAGATTGGCCCCGGCCTGGCAGCTCTCACCCAGCCACTGGTCGAGCGTATGGGGCATTTGACCGTCATCGAACTGGACCGGGATCTGGCCCAACGTTTGCGGGGCCACGGGCAACTGACGGTGATTGAGTCTGATGTACTAAAAGTGGACTTTTCCCTAGTCAATGCTCAATGGAATGCTATGTATTCAGGAGCTGATCGGGTTTTGCCCACGCCAGAACCGTCTTCGGGCCGGTTGCGCGTGGTGGGTAACCTTCCATACAACATCTCGACTCCCATCCTCTTCCACCTCCTTGACGCGGTGGGCGTGATCGAAGACCAGCACTTCATGTTGCAGAAGGAAGTGATCGACCGCATGGTGGCCCAACCGGCGACTGCCGCGTTTGGTCGGCTCAGTGTGATGTTGCAGTGGCGCTATGCAATGGAAAACGTTCTCCTGGTGCCGCCCGAGAGTTTTGACCCGCCACCCAGGGTGAACAGTGCCGTCGTGCGCATGGTGCCACTTGCCAATCCACCAGAACTCGACGTGGCCTTGTTGAGCGAGTTGGTGCAGGTGGCTTTCAGCCAGCGGCGCAAACTGCTGCGCCACACGCTGGGCCGCTGGCTGGACGAAAAAGGATTTGCTGGGGTCTTTGATGTACAGCGCCGCGCTGAAGAAGTTCCGGTGCACGCCTATGTGGATTTGGTCCGGCAATTGAAGCCCGGATTGCAACCAGCCCATAACACGCCATGCGACTGACCACCTACACCGACTACGCACTGCGCACTCTGATGTACCTGGCCGTCAATCGGGACAGGCTGGTGACCATTCAGGACATTGCTGACCTGCACAGCATTTCGAAGAATCACCTGACTAAAGTCGTTCATCACCTTGGGCAGATCGGGATGGTCACCACGGTGCGCGGGCGCAATGGGGGTCTCAAGTTAGGAACAGAGCCGGTTGACATCAACATCGGCAATGTGGTTCGGCAAACCGAAAGTGACTTTTACATGGCCGAGTGTTTCCAAGGAGGCAACAAACGCTGCGTCTACACATCGGCCTGCGTGCTGGAAGAGGCCCTGGTAGCTGCCACTGCTGCCTATTTGAGTGTGCTTGATGGACTTACCCTGGACATGCTGACGTCCACGGTGAATAGCGCTGTCAAAGATAAAGGAACGCAGCCCGTGACGTTTCACCCCAAGAAGCGCCTGACCGGTTAGCTATTGCCAATCGGTCAGAAGGCGTTCCTTAAATCAGCTTGGAGTAGGTGGATGTCGTGGGTTGGCCCAGGTACCGGTCGAACACCATGCCGCTGGCGCGGACAAACAGGCGCCCTTTGGGAGTCACCCGAATGGCGGTCGCGTCGATGGTGATCAGACCCGCTTCTTCGTAGGGTTTGAGGCGCAGCAGCTCGGCTTCAAAGTACGCATTGAAGTCGATGCCGTATTCGCGGTTGATGGCATCAAACTCTACCGGTGCACTGCACATCAGCGTCATGATGATGTCGCGGCGCAGCACATCGTCCTGGGTTAATTCAAAGCCCTTTTCGATGGGCAAACGTCCGGCATCCAGGTGCTGGTAGTAGGCGCTGACCGTGCGCACCGCCTGGCTGTACGAACTCCCCACCTTGCTGATAGCCGATACACCCAGCCCGATCAGATCGCACTCTGAACGGGTGGTGTAACCCTGGAAGTTGCGGTGCAGGGTCTTGTCCAGTCTGGCCTTGTTCAATTCATCGTCGGGCTTGGAGAAGTGATCCAGACCGATGTAGACGTAGCCGGCGTCGAGCAAGCGGCGCATGGACATCAGGAAAATCTGCAGACGCAGCTCGGCCGACGGCAGATCACTCTCCACAATCAGGCGTTGCGCTTTGAACCGGCCTGGCAGGTGGGCATAGTTGTACAGCGCAATGCGGTCGGGTGAGACGCGAATCAGGCTGTCCAGGGTCCGACTGAAACTCTCCAGCGTTTGCTTGGGCAAACCGTAAATCAGGTCCGCATTGATAGACTGGAAACCCGACTTGCGGCTCTCGACCACCGCCTGCTCCACCATATCCAATGGCTGGATACGGTTAACCGCCTGTTGCACTGCCGGGTCGAAGTCCTGCACGCCAAAGCTGTTGCGGTTGAATCCCAGTTCCGCCAGCATGGCCAGGGTCTGGGGCTGGACGGTGCGCGGGTCAATCTCTACGCCCAGTTCGGCGTCCGGAGTCAAACTAAAGTGCTTGCGCACCGTCGCCATGAGTTGGTGCAACTCGCTTTCGCTAAAAAAAGTGGGGGTCCCGCCGCCCAGGTGCAACTGGACCGTTTTGCGATCCGCGCCGACGCGCGATGCAACCAGCGCCATTTCCTTATCCAGGTAGCGCAGGTATTCACCCACACGCTCATGGTCCCGGGTAATGATTTTGTTGCAGGCACAGAAGTAGCACAGTGACTCGCAGAACGGCAGGTGGATGTAGATCGACAGGGGTGGGTTGCTTGTGCGACCTGCGCGTTGGTCCAGGTATTCCCGATAGGTTACTTCGGTAAAGTTGGCGTGGAAGCGGTCCGCGGTAGGGTACGAGGTGTAGCGCGGGCCGAGTTTGTCAAATTTACGAACCAGTTCTTCGGAAATTTCCAGATCGTGCGAAGCGATTGTCATTGCGGTGTCCTGTAGGTAACAAAAAACCCATCACAAGGATGGGCTTTTTGGGGCTGATTGCAAGCTCATGCGGCTGCCAGCCAGTATCCCGAGTTGAAAGGGCTGCTCATGCGCAGCGCCAGTGGGGATACGTCCAACAATTTGTCGGTTGGCATCTTTTCGCCGGACTCGGTCGCCACTTCAATTCCCGCAATCGCGGGTGTCGGTACGACGGTACCATTTGCCTCGTTCGCCCGTTCTGCTTGGCTGGTGTGTGCAGAACGGGCTACAGAAAAGAATAGAAGCATCGGAACGGAATCTTCCGGTCTCCCCAGTAGTCGGCGGTGTCGCGGAAGATATCGAGCAGCTGCTCCCGTGCCTCTTTGTCAAATTTGGTGTTGGCAGGAATATGCTCCAGCACGGCGATGAAGCCCGGCTGAGGCCCTGACTTGTGAACCGGGTCGGTCATGCTGTCGTAGAGCGCATCAAAATTCTTGCCGACGTGGGCTGGCAGTTTGAACTGTTGCCCGATGAGGTCCAGCACGTCCTGTTTGGTTTGCGCTTCCGCCAGATTAGCGTACAGGAAGTGGTGGCCCAAGGCCTGCGCAGCTTCCTGCAAATCCGGTACCCGGAAGGCGCGGATCGATTGCACGATGTTGGTTCTAACGGTTCGAAGTGGCATGTCCATTCCCGCTTCTCTTTCTTAAAAGGTAAAAATTCGACTCACGGCACAATCTTGCGAAAACTCGCGTAGTGATCGGCTGTGTAAAAACAGGCGTCCGGTGTGGTGGCTGGGCCACCGCACACAATTCGACGGGCTCCCCGGTTACTGGATCGCGGTGTCTTGACGGTGTATTCGCGGTAGTAACCCCGCTTTTGGGAAGGCAGCAAGCGTTCCCGATTGCCAAAAATCACACCGTCTTTTCCATATGGAAAAGGTCCACCTTGGTGGATCAAGCGATAGATTTCGATTCCCTGCGGGGGTAATTCGTTCAGTGCTACGGTGGTATTGATCGCGGATGTTGCGGCCCATTCCCTTGCCTGAACACCACCGCACACCACCGTTAGGACCAGCAAAAAGCTGGTAAGCACTAACTTAAATAACCCTTTGCGCACCATCAAATCCCTCAAACGACTCCGGGTTAACCCGAGAAATCCAAGGGATGTAGTGTCCTGCATTTCACCCAAAAAAGCAAGACCTTGCCCAATTTTTGAGCAAGGTCTTTGGACTTTTAAACTCCGTGAGTACGCGCTAACTGTCTTGGAAATGGCTACCGAACGGCGTTTGCATCTGCCACGGTGAGGGCTGTCATATTTACAATTCGACGCACTGTCGTACTGGCTGTGAGCACATGAACCGGTTTGGCAGCACCCAGGAGCACTGGTCCGATGGCAATGTTGCCTCCGGCGGCTGTTTTGAGCAGGTTGTATGCAATATTGGCGGCATCAATATTGGGCATGACCAGCAGATTGGCATCTCCATGGAGCGTGCTGTTGGGCATTAGCGCCATGCGGGCAGCGCCATCGAGTGCAACGTCGCCGTGCATTTCGCCGTCCACTTCCAGCCAGGGCGCTTGTTGCTGCAACAGCGCTAGCGTTTGGCGCATCTTCAGGGCACTGGGCTCGTTGCTGCTGCCAAAACTGGAATGGCTGAGCAAGGCCGCCTTGGGCTTGAAGCCAAAGCGCCGCATTTCCTCCGCCGCCATGATGGTGATCTTGGCCAGTTCGCGCGCGGACGGGTCGTAGTTCACGTGGGTGTCAACGATGAAGACCTGACGTCCTGGAAGCATCAGCCCGTTCATGCAGGCGTAGATGGGCACGTCCAGCCCCGTGTCCAGTCCGGCAGCGGAGCGCTTGCCAATGACCTGGTCGATGTATTGCAGGTGCAGCGCCGTCGTGCCCCAGGTGCCGCAAATCATGCCATCTACGTCTCCCTTGTGCAGCAGCATGGCCCCGATCAGGGTGAGCCGTCGGCGCATCTCGATCTTGGCCACCTGGGCTGTTACACCCTTGCGCTCGGTCATCCGGTGGTAGGTTTGCCAGAAATCCCGGTAGCGGTGGTCCAGCTCCACATTGACCACGTTGTAGTCCAGGCCTTCTTTCAGCCGCAGCCCGAACTTTTCAACCCGTTCGGCAATCACGCTGGGGCGCCCGATCAGCGTGGGCAGGGCGAGCCGCTCGTCCACCACAATCTGGGCAGCGCGTAGAACCCGTTCGTCTTCGCCCTCTGCGTAGGCCACCCGTTTTTTTAGGGCCTTCTTGGCCGCCAGGAAAATCGGCTTCATGGTGGTGCCCGAGGCGTAGACAAAGCTCTGCAGCTTCTCCACATAGGCGTCCATGTCGGTGATAGGGCGCAGTGCAACGCCGCTGTCTGCGGCCGCTTTGGCCACAGCCGGAGCAATCTTCATCATCAGCCGCGGATCGAACGGCTTGGGGATCAGGTACTCAGGGCCGAAAGCGAGTTGCTCGCCGGAGTAGGCGGCAGCAACCACTTCGCTCTGCTCCGCCTGGGCCAGGTCTGCGATGGCGTGCACGGCAGCGATTTCCATTTCCATGGTGATGGTGGAGGCACCCGCGTCCAGCGCGCCCCGGAAGATGTAGGGGAAGCACAGTACGTTGTTCACCTGGTTGGGGTAGTCTGTGCGGCCCGTGGCCATGATGGCGTCGTTGCGCACTGCATGCACTTCTTCCGGCAGAATTTCCGGCGTCGGATTGGCCAGCGCGAACACTAGCGGCTTGGCCGCCATACTCTTGACCATGTCGGCCTTGAGCACCCCTCCGGCGGAAAGACCCAGGAAAATGTCGGCGTCAACAATCGCTTCGCGCAGTGTTCGGGCGCTGGTGGGTTGTGCAAAAACGGCCTTGTCCGCATCCATCAACTCCACGCGACCTTCATAGACCAGACCGGCCAGGTCGGTGACCCAGATGTTCTCGCGCGGGATACCGAGTTTGACCAGCAATCCCAGACAAGCCAGGGCTGCAGCACCCGCGCCTGACGTCACCAGTTTCACATTTTTGGGCTCCTTGCCAACCACTTTCAAGCCATTCAGAATGGCCGCGCCGACGACGATGGCCGTACCGTGCTGGTCGTCATGGAAGACCGGGATTTTCATCCGTTCACGCAATTTGCGTTCGACATAAAAGCAGTCTGGCGCCTTGATGTCTTCTAGGTTGATGCCGCCAAACGTGGGCTCCATCGAGGCAATGATGTCAACCAGTCGGTCCAGGTCGTGCTTTTCGTTGATCTCGATATCAAAGACATCGATGCCGGCAAACTTCTTGAACAACACCCCTTTGCCTTCCATGACCGGCTTGGCGGCCAGTGGGCCAATGTCACCTAGGCCCAACACGGCTGTACCGTTGGTTATGACTGCTACCAGATTGCCCCGGCTGGTGTACTTGAATGCGTTGTTGGGGTCCTTGACGATTTCTTCACAGGGTGCCGCAACCCCAGGTGAATAGGCCAGTGCCAGGTCGTGCTGGTTAACCAGCTGCTTGGTCGCCGAAATGGCAATCTTTCCAGGGGTGGGAAACTGGTGGTACTCCAGCGCAGCCTGGCGCAGTTGGGCCTTTTTCTCGGCGGAACTGGAGACCGGAGCCTTGGGGGAAATGGGCGTCTGATTTGGCATCTTGCATCCTCTGTGGCGTGGGGACGATGCGAAGGCGCATGGCCCTGTGCCCTGTTATGGGTTGTGCATTGTAGGGCGCTGGCTGTTTACCGCGACCCGTAGTTTCCACAGTCGCGTGCGAGCGCGACCCGATCAAATGGCCACAGTTACGGCCAGCCCACCGAGCTTGTCCGACCGGCCCACATGCAGCTGCATGTGGTGCACGATGGCAATCCGTCGCACGATAGACCAGCCCAGTCCACTGCCGTTTTCATCGGTGCCGGTCACTCTGAAAAAGCGTTCTCCCAGGCGCTTGAGGTCGCTGTCCGGCAATCCCGCTCCGCTGTCTTCGACCTGAAGGATCTGTTTGGCGTCGTTGCCTTGCAGTAGGGAAATGGCGACGCGTGCCTGCGTCGGGCTGTAGCGCACGGCGTTGTCCACCAGGTTGCGCACCAGAACGGCCAGCAGCGTTTCATTGCCTTGCACTTGGCAGGGTGCCGGGCAATCAAACTCCAGCAACTGGCCTTTTGAAATAGCCTTGGGAGCGAGGTCAGCTATCACCCGCCGCACCAGAGCCGCCAGATCCAAGGTCTGCATGGCGGGCATGGCCGATGCCTCCAGGCGCGAGAGGGTCAACAGCTGGTCCACCAACCGGATGGCACGTTCGCAACCTTCCAGCGTGTTGCGCAGCGCATGGCGGCGCAGCGCGTCATCTGTCTCAGCCAGTGCCACCTGCGCCTGGGCCTGTATGGCGGCAATGGGTGTGCGCAGTTCGTGGGATGCGTCTGCGGTGAACCGCCGTTCAGACTCCAGCAGGCTGCCAATGCGCTCGAACAGGCTGTTCAGAGCGTTCACCATGGGTGCAATTTCCGAAGGTGCACCGTCCATCGCCAGTGGGGTGAGCGCCGACGGCTTACGCTGGGCGAGCGTGGTCCCGAGGCGGCGCATAGGAGCCACACTGCGGTGAATGGCCCACCATAGCGCCAGTGCCAGTAGGGGAAGTGCAATGGCCATGGGTAACAAGGTGCTGCGCAACACGGCCCACAAAATGTGGGAGCGTGAATCCGCCTCTTCGCCGACATAGACATGCACGTCGCGCTCGGCACCGTAGGTTGAGAACACACGCCACGCAACGCCATCGAGCTGCACTGTCTCAAAACCCGAGCGAAAGTCGCTGTCGTCGCCGGCCATGGCCGCTTGCGGCGCGTTGGTCGACCGCATGACGAGCAGTCCTTCATGAAACACCTGAAACGCGACCCTGGGTGCGTACCGGTGCAACGACGGCGCATCCACACTGTCGTGGTCGCCATCCATTTCCTTGCCCTGCTGCACCACCAGAATGGCCGCTGCCTGTGCCAGATGTCCGTCCAGCAATTCGTCCAATTCATGTCGCACGTCCAGCCAGGTCAGCGCAGCGGTTGCAAGCCAGACGGTGGTGACCACCCCCAGAACCAGCATCAGGAGCCGGCGTTGCAGGGAATGTGGGGCGCGGATCATGGTGTCATGGAGCGGGCGCGTCGCGCATCAGCGTGTATCCCACACCGCGTACGGTGTGGATCAGTGTATTGCCCAACTTGCGACGCAGATTGTGAATATGGACTTCGATCGCATTGCTGTCCACTTCCTGCCCCCAGCTGTACAGCTGTTGTTCCAGCTGTTCGCGTGACAGTACCCTGCCTGCGCTCAGCATGAAGGCCTGCAGCAAAGCGAACTCCCGGTTCGACAGTGCGATGGCAACGTCGGCCTTGCGCACGGTTCGGGACGCCGGGTCCAGCACCACGTCCTGGGCCGTCAGGCACTCCTGGGGCTGTCCATGCGCGCGGCGCACCAGGGCGCGCAGACGCGCTGCGAGTTCATGCAAATCGACAGGTTTGACCACATAGTCATCGGCACCGATCTCGAGGCCGACCACGCGGTCAACCTCCTCCGCGCGGGCCGTCAGGAACATCACCGGGACAGCGGAAAAGCGCCGCAGCGCCTTGCAGCATTCGAAGCCCGACATGTCTGGCAGGCCCACGTCCAGGATCACCAGGTCGATTGGAATGGCACGCAGCGTGGCCAGTGCCTCCTGGGCCAGCGCCACGCGCTGGACGCCAAAGCCCTCGCCCTGCAGCGCGAACAGCAGGGTATCTGCAATGGCAATCTCGTCCTCGACAATCAGGATGCTAGGCATGGAAGCTCAGCGGCCCTTGAATAGGCGCCCAACGCCCGTATGCTAAGGGCATGCTGAAATTTCTGCTCTGGCTCGTGCTGCTGGTGCTGTGCTGGCCGCTGGCCCTGCTGGCGCTGGTGCTCTATCCGCTGATCTGGCTGGTGCTGCTGCCGTTCCGGCTGCTGGGCATCGCCGTGGATGGCGCCTTCGCGCTGGTGCGCGCGCTGTTCATGCTGCCGGCGCGGGTGCTCGGCGGCTGAGTCTTCTGCGCGCTAGCGCAGGCACCAGTGCGTCACGCCCTGCTCTGCAAGGAAATCCTCGGCCAGCGCGCCCTTCAGCATCGCCAGCGTCGCGACCATCCCCGCCTCCAGGCAGCAACTGGCCGCCACCGTCACCGAGCGCGGCGGATCAACCACCGGATATCCCGTGCGCACATCCAGGATGTGGCTGTAGCGCCGACCCTCATGCTCGATGAAGCGATGCGTGTCGCCGCTGGTGGCAAGCCCGCCGCGCTCGAAGTCCAGCAGCAGCCGCGCTTCACCCTGCTGCCCGGGCCGCTCCACGCCCACTCGCCAGGGCCCTGAGTCAGGCGCCCGGTTCGCGGCCATGTCGCCACCGAAGTTGACCAGCGCGGCGCCATCGAAATGCGACACCACCAGCGCCAGCGCGCGGTCCACGGCGTATTCCTTGCCGATGCCACCGAAGTCCAGCTCCATGCCCACCGGCACCTTCAACCGATTGCCCTGCAACTGCAGGCGCCCGAAGCCGATTCTCTCGCGCAGCGCGGCCACTTCTTCGGCCGCGGGAAACCGACCCGAACCATCGAACTTCCAGGCGCGGCGCAGCACACCTGAGGTGATGTCGAAGGCGCCACCCGAAAGCTCATGGCAGCGCGATGCGAACTGCAGCAGCAGCAGCGTCTCCGGATCAAGGCCCATCGGTCGGCCGCCACTGTTGCACAGCGAGTGAACGACGCTGTCACTGCGATATCGACTGTACTTGCGCTCGATGCGCCAGGCCTCGGCGGCCACCGACTCGCCGACCTGGCGCGCCAGTCCCTCGTCCGTCGTGGCCAGCAGCACCTCGCAGGGAGATGCCATCGCGGAGAACGTCGCAGCGGCCACGCCATCGGCGCGGATTTCCAGCCGCACGGCGTTCGCGGGCATCAGCATGTGTCAGAAGCCGAAGCGCCAGTCCAGCTGCAGTACCAAGGCGCGGAGGCGTGGGTTCAGGTCAAGGCCCGAAAGTCCTGCCAGCGAGCTGCTGCGGACTTTCGGATCCTGCTGGTAGCCCTCGAGGCGCAGTCCCACTTCTCCCCCACCGGCCAGCGGCAGGCCGAGCTTCAACCCCACGGTCTTCGCGGTGAAGGCCGCCAGCCGCGGATCCGCCGACATGAATCCCGTTGGCGCCGAAGTCAGGAACAGGCTGTAGAAATCCGCGGCGCCCTGCCTGTACCAGCGAAGCTGCGGTTCGATGTAGGCAGAGCCGCCCACGCGCAGACGATACTTCGCCGTGACCGTGTGCGAGTCGATGCCCCAGTCGTCCGTGCCGTAACGGTATGCGACATCGAGCACTGACCGACCCAGAGCCAGCTTGTTGCCCAGGTAGGCGCTGCGACGCGTATGCGTGTCGGGGCGGTTCTCGAACCAGTA